>NZ_JBFJYW010000152.1:0-9156 GCF_041622395.1 Pontiella sp.
GCTGCAGCTGGTCAATCCCGACGGCATCCCGGTGTTCCAGACGATGGAAGGAGAAGTCAACCCCCGCATGGGCAACGATGTCGGGTCGGTGTCCGTCAATCTCATCCTCAACTTCCAGAACATCAAGTTCGATGCCTACGCCGACTACCAGATCAATCTTGCGATTGACGACGTCGCCATGGCGGCCCTGCCGTTGCGGGTGCGCGAAATGCCCGCTCCCCGCAACGCGTAGCCGCGGGCATGCAATGGTGCCGCGCTTATTGCCGGTCGATCAGCGAGTCGAAATAGGCGTCGAGGCGCTGGGCCCCGCCGGCTTTGATGGCGTTGTCGAGCGTGCGGAAGGAGCGGATGCGGGCCTGCTGCATCGTCGTGTGCGCTTCGCGGCCCTTGTGGCCGATAGACACCAAGACATCGCCGTCGGCATTCTTGATTTGCAGGGCCAGCTCGTAGCGGGCGAAGACCAGCCCCTGGGTCCGTTCGCCGGTGTCCGTAACGGAAACGCTGCCGGCGATGTCGAGAACAACCGGGGTGCCGACCACGAATCCGTATTGCGTAATGAGTTCCTCCAGCGTTCCGTTCATGCGCTTTTCATCGTCGCCACCGATCTTGATGCGGACCTTGATTTGCTTGGCGGTGTCGGCCAGCGCCTTGTGCAGGTCGTTGATGGAGTAGCCCGGGGTTGAGCCCGGCACGGACGGGGGATGGATGACCTTGAGCTGCTGCAGCAGGTAGGACACTTCGGCGGCGTAGCCGCTGGCGGCGCGCAGGGTGGCGTATTTCTTCAGCACGTTGCCCGTGTTTCCGGCACTGGCCAGCAGGAAGTTGACGCGCGCGCTTCGTTCGTCGATCTTGTCGCGGTAAATGGCGGCGGTGTCGCGGCGGTTGAGATAGGCGACCGCATGGTAGCGGGCCATTTTATCCTTCCAGGCTTCCGCGTGCTGGATGTTGAACAGCGTCTGCGACGACAGGATGTTCACGTCGGAGGTGAAATCGGTGGTGCGCACGAAAGATTTGCCGGTTTCGGTGCTTTGGTCGAGCAGCCGCTCGTCGGATTCGATGTGGGCTTCGAAAATACGCGCGAGGTTGGCGGCGGCGGCGTTCTCGGCGGTTTGGCGCGTATCGCCTTCGCCCACGGCCACGAGGAACCGGTCTTCGGGATAGGCGGTTTTGGGGTTTGCGACCCAACCCGGCGTTCCGCCGCCCAGCATCGTGCATCCGGTCAAGGCCAGGCAGGCAACCGCCAGTGTCAGTGGCAGGAAGGTGTCGTTTCTCATCGTTCGGGTCCTAGTTCAGATAGACGGATTCAAGCAGGTTGAGTTTGCCGGCTTCCACATGGGTGCCGGGACGGTTGTCGATGTGCAGCAAGGTGCCGTTGGTGGAATAGTAGTTGATCTTCACGTCGTATTCGCCTGCCTCGAGATGCAGTTCCCGGATGGCCGATTCCGCCGGGAAAAAACGCGACATGCGCAGGTCGGCGTTCTCGGTCTGGTCCACCACCAGGTCGGCGGCTAGCCGGGTGAAGAAGGCGATGCCGCTATCCATGTTCGCCGTCAACTGGGATTTGGCCTGTTCGGCGGCAAGCCCCTTGATCACGGCGCGCGTTACGGTCTTGAGGTAGATGAGCGGCTTCTTGATGCCGAAGGTTTCGATGGCGACGTTTTCGAGGCTCTCCAGCCGCTGGAGCTTTTCGGGCGTTCCGTGTTCGGCGACCGCCACTTCGATCCATCCGACTTGCGAGGGATGCTTTTCCATGGAGGGCAACTGGAATTTGAAGTGGTAGCCCGCCGCCATGCCCCACCACGGTATGGCCGTGAGTCCCGTCAGGTTTTGTTTCCCCAGATAGTTCTCGGACGTGCCCGCCAGTACGATCAGGTTTTCCTCGGTGTGGATATAGAACGTGGCCGCCTTCTTTTCCGGCGAGCGCCCGCTGAAGGCGATCACGTTCAGGCGCGCCTTGGGCGGCGAAAGCCTTTGCGTCGACCCCGAAAAGTCGGGTTTGTCGAAGGGGTAGAGGTCGGGTTGGAGCTTCCAGCCCCGGGCGATTTTTTCGAGGTCGATGCGGACGTCGTCCCACTTTTGCTCGTTGCGGTAGAGCATCATGCTCATGTAGCGCCCGAGGGCCGATTCCTGGAACGGGCTTTTGCCGGGCTTGAAATCCTCGTGGGCCTCCTCGGCCTCGTTGAGCTTGCGCGCCATCTTTTCGTGCTTGTCTTCGAGCTGCGCCAGCTTGTTGTTGATGCGCCGGACCTCGACGAATGCCGAGTCGTTCTGGCCCAGCGCAAGATAGTTGAGCGACTTGAAGACGTTGAGGTAGATATCCTCGTAGTCCTCGCCCGCATAGGCCTGCGCATTGTCGTTGAGGATCAGGGTCGAGGCCTTGCGCGTGAGGCTCTTGGTGAAGTTGTCCTCGATCGCCCGTTCGGCCTGCTCCAAAAATTCGTTGCTCTTTTCGTACTCCCGGTTCCAGTGGTAGAGCATGCCGATGTCGAGGTAGTAGATGGCCCGGTCCTTGTAGGCGTACGACTTTTCCTTGGCGGCTTCGATCTGGGCGATGGCGCCGGAATAGTCCGCCCGCGCCAGCATCTTCTCCGTCCCGGCATAGTGCGTCTTGTCGGTGCGCATGCTCGCACAGCCGGTCAAAACGGCGAGCAGGCAGACAGCGGCTATGGATCGGGCGCGAGGCATCGGATCGGTTCGGAATGCGGCCCGGGGGCCGCACGCCGGACAGCACTTGGGCTAAAACTTCAGTTTGGCTTTCTTTACGACCTTCTTGATCTTCTTGTCGCCCATCCAGACCTTTTCGTTGGTTTCGAGGTGAACCATTTCCATGTCGACCTGGTAGAACTTGACCGAGGTCTTTCCTTCCTGGTCGATGATGGTCTTGATGCTGCCCTGCAGCATGTAGTCGGCGCCGGTTTCGGCGGCGAGGCGCTTCTGGGTCTGCACGGTCGACCAGGTTTGCTGTTCCTTGCGTTCGTCGCGCAGCTCGCCGCGCTCGGTCTTGTTGGCCACGAAGGTGACGCGCCCGTTATTGATCAGCTCGCGCTCGAGGTCTTTCACGAAGGTGCCGGTTTCGATATGTTCGGAACTCAGGTTGCGGATGGTGCCGACGATCACGACGGGCTTCTTGCCGTTTTTCGACCGGTATTCCTCGATCCAGGGGCGGGTGGCGATGTCGGCGATCATCTCCTTGGAAACCAGTTGGGAATCGGTGTCGTTCCAGCGCCCCGAAAGATCGATCGCCTCGTCGGTGGCCACGCGCTTGACCCTGGTCTTGCATCCCGTCAGGGCAACGACGGAAACGAGTGCGAACACAAACAACAGATGGCTTCTTCTCATGGCGGTATCTCCTGGGGTTTCGTTATCCAAAAACTTGATAAAAGATTATAGTCGGCGGCGCGGCGAGGTCAACCGCAAGCGGGTTACTTCAGCAACTCGCCGATGATTACGTCGAAGTCCGGATCGCGGATGAGCAGCGTGATCTTGTCGGTGCTGAGCAACTGCTTTTCCTTGAGACGCTCGATGCTGGCCTGGATGTTCTCGTTGGCGCCGAACTGCGAGAGCCGCCGGCACAGCTCCGATTTCTTGTCGCCTTCCCAGACCACCCCCAGCTCGCGCAACTCGGCGAGCGTCTGCTTGTCGTTGAAGAGTTGCCGGAGCGCCAAGTTGTCCGCAATCCGATCCGCATCGCCGCTGAGCAGGTCGTCGGCAAACTGCTTGTCGGTGAGGAGGTGCTGCACCGAGTCGGCGCGGATTACGCTTTCGAGGTGCTGCAAGCCCTGGGCCGGGTTGCTGACCACGCGGGCCGTCGCGGCCGCCTGCGATTCGCGGCCGCCGCGCTTGGCGACGAGGTAGGTGGATTCATAGACGACGCGCCGCGCAAAACGGCCGAAGGCCGATTTCTCGGCGCCCGGGATGGAGGTTCCGGCCATGCCGACCAAAAAGAGATCGCCCAGCCAGAAAAGGAAAATCATCGAGAAAAGGCCGATGCCCAGGTTGATGGCGCTCCCGCCGAGCGAGCTGTACCACGGGTGGTGGTAGTCTTCCTTCTCCTCCTTGTGCTTTTGCTCGTCGCGCATGTTCGACATCAGCACGTGGAAGAAAAAGGTGATGACGACGAACGTCAACCCGGCAACCACCGGAATGGTGACGATCCGCGGGCGGTGGGCCGCCGCACCGAGCCAGGCGCCGGCATAGCGGCCCATCAGAAAGGCCATGCCGTACGCCAGGATGACGCGCACCACGCCCAGCAACGAAAGCATGAAACCCTTTTGCCATCCCGCCAGAATGAAGAATAGCAGTATTATCGTCGCAACGATATTGATCACAAAATGCATACAACCCTCAGTCCATTTGATCCATCCGAAAGATAGATTGTTATCTA
Source organism: Pontiella sp. (assembly GCF_041622395.1). Taxonomy (NCBI): domain Bacteria; kingdom Pseudomonadati; phylum Kiritimatiellota; class Kiritimatiellia; order Kiritimatiellales; family Pontiellaceae; genus Pontiella; species Pontiella sp. The sequence continues at coordinate 4,385 of NZ_JBFJYW010000152.1, forward strand.
CAACGCAGAAAGCCTAAAATGATTGCCTATTTTTCCACTTCAAGGGACTGCGATATGGATTTTTTATATGCCGCCGAGCTAAAACGGCAATTCACCTGTTACGGACACTTCTACGAACTGAGGCTCATGAACGGCGAATTCGCCAAATGCCGCAGTGTGCTGGAGATCGTCGATACGTCGATTTCGCAGGCCGATCCCTCGTCCATTTCCGAAATGGAGCCGGACGTGGTGGTCATCATGATGAATCCCGGATCGTCGCGCCCGAAGGTCGACGGCCATGTGGATGGGCGGATCGAATATCCGCAAAAGGGCGGGACGAACCGCAAGGAGCTGGTGCTGACCCAGCCCGACAACACCCAGTACCAGGTGATGCGGGTCGCCGTCTCGCAGGGCTGGAAGCATATCCGCGTGCTCAACCTCTCCGACCTGCGCGACCCGAAGTCCGGCAGCTTTCTGCAGAAGGTCGATGCCCTCGGCGGAATCATGGGCGGCCACGTGCATAGTCTGTTTTGCCCGGAACGCGACGCCGAATGCTCCCACGCGCTCAAACGCAAAACCGGCACCCCGATCCTGCTGGGCTGGGGGCAGGATCCCGGTCTGTTGCCGTTGGCCGAACAATGCCTCGACCGGATCGATGGCGAGCCCACCTGCACGGTGGCGTCGGACGTCCATCCGCGGCTCAACGCCCACCCGAGCCCGATGTTGCAAAAGAAAAAACTCCTCTGGCTCGAAACCATCATCGGCCATCTCGAAACGCATGGTTGATCTTTCCAGCGCCCGGCCAATCTGCTCTTATTGACGCGATGAAACTGATCAAGATCAACGAACAGCCCGAGCGGGGCGTGTCGCACAATGCCAAGGTCCGCAAGCGCGTGATGGTCGGGCCCGGCGTCGTAAAGGGAATCACCAACTATTCCCGCGCCGTTTTTCCGCCCGGCGAAAAAGCGGCCGAACATCTGCACGAGGATAGGGCCGAGGTGTTCACCTGCGAATCGGGATGCGGCGAGATCCGCGTCAACGATGTGGGCTATGTCTTTTCCGCCGGCACCACCGTGGTGGTCGGGCCCGGCGAAGTCCACGAAATCATCAACAGTGGTTCCGCCAATCTGGTGGTCACCTATTTCGGCGTCCTGGCGGATTGATGCGCATCGATTCCCCGATAGACTTTGTTCGGGGCTTTCCTTATGGTTCGAACGCTGGGGGATGGGGCGCGTGGTTGGGTTGGGAAACGGCAGAGCGCGGCTGTTCCGGCGTTGCAATGGGTCCATGCAAGGGTGGACATCGTTTTATTCGGGGTTATGAAACATGGTTGAGAAACTTTCAATGGTCGGGCCGTTGCTGATTGCCGTCGCCGTGGTTGGACTGCTCCTGTGGGGCGCACATTGGTTTCTGATTAAGCGACATTCCGATTTAGGCAACGAGCGCTTGTTTTCTCGTCAGCTCATAATGCTTGGGTTGACGCTGTTGGGGATTCTCGTTTTGATCTTTGCCCTGCCCATTCGCGATAGTTCGCGGAATCAATTAACCGGGTTGATTGGAATTCTGCTGTCGGGGATGTTTGCTTTTTCATCCACCACGGCCATTTCCAATCTTGTGGCGGGGGTGCTGCTGCGCATTACAAAGCCGTTTCGGGTCGGAGATTTCATTCGCATCGGCGACCATTTTGGCCGGGTGTCCGATCGCGGCTTGTTCGATACGGAAATGCAAACCGAAACCCGGGAACTGATCGCGTTGCCCAACGCATACTGTATCAGCCATCCCGTAACCACGGTCCGCAGCTCGGGGACCATTATATCGGCATCGCTATCGCTGGGGTACGATTTGGATCATCGCCAAATCGAATCGTTGCTCGTGGAGGCGGCGCAGGCTTGCGGGTTGTTGGAGCCCTTTGTCCATATTTTGGAATTGGGCAATTTTTCGGTTACCTACCGTGTCTCGGGATTGCTGGAGGAACCCAAACGCCTCATTTCGGCTCGCTCGAATCTCTATGCCTGCGTGCTGGACACGCTGCACAGCCACAGCATCGAAATCGTGTCGCCTTCGTTCATGAACCAGCGCAGGGTCGAAGAATCCGCAAAAATCATTCCTTCAACGAAAGCCGTCGCCGCCGTCGAGAACGTGGAATCATCCGCGGAAGACGTGGTTTTTGACAAAGCGGAACAGGCCGAACAGCTGGAATCTGAAAAGCGGGACGTGATGCAGCAAATTGAACAGATGGAATCGACGTTGAACGAGGCGGCCAACGGCGAGGATAAAAAGGCCCGGCAAGACGCCCTGGCGGGCATGAAGGAGCGTCTGAAATCCCTGAATGCCGAGCCGGCGGCACCGGTGCCGGAAAACGGCAATGCCGAACCAAACGCCACTCCTCGGGGGGGGAGCTCCGATCGGAACATGTAAATGCGAACCCGTCCTGTTTTCGCGGGAAACTTCGGTGCGCGTCAAAGGGTCGCGAGGAAGGCTTGGATGGAGTCGAAGTAGGCCTGTTCCGCGACGTAGGCATAGTTGTTGTGTTCGCCGTTTTCGATCCAGAAGTGCTGCTTGGGTTCGGGGGCCGCGTTGAAGAGGGCCTTGCCGTGCCAGAAGGGTAGCACCGTGTCGTTGGTGCCGTGCATCACCAGCACCGGGCACCGGACCTGTTTCATGGCTTTCACGCTGTTGAATTTGTCCCACGGCAGCAACGGTACCACGGTCTTGACCCGGAAGGCCGACGCAAACGAACTCTCGACGATCAGCCCGCCGACGGCGTGGTGGGCCGCCGTCCATATCGCGACCGCGCCGCCGAGCGAACGGCCATGGGCAATGATGCTTTGGGGCGGCAACTTTTTCTCCTCGACCAGCCAGCGGTAGGCGGCGTCTGCATCTTGGTGGATCTTGCGGTAGGAGGGGTGGCCCTCGCTGGTGCCGTAGCCGCGGTAGTCGTACATCAGCACCGAATAACCCAGCGCATGGAACTGCTCGATGAACGGCAGCACCCGCCCCAGATCCTCCGCGTTGCCGTGGCTGAAGAGCAGGGTCTGCTTGGCCCCGGGGCTTTCAAGCCAGACCGCGTTGATCCGTGCGCCGTCGGCCGTCGCGATCTTTACTTCGCTTGGGAGCCGGGTGTAACTCGCCGCCTGCGGCTGGAAAAGAATCCTGTCGGAGATGAACAGGGCAAACAGGTTCAGGAAGAGATAGATGCCCCCTGCGTAGAGCGCAATTCGTATGAGTGTGTTTTCCATCATGGAGCCTAAAATATAGGTTCCGTTTTCTGGAAGCGCAACGGCAAAGATTCCGGTAGCCAATGGTTGTCGGCAAACCCGCAACGCGCTAGCTTTGCCTGTGAACGGAGGACGGAATATGGAGTCGGAAATCCTTAGATCGGAACTGGCGGGCACGTGGTACTCGGATAATCCGGAGCAGCTCGCCCGGGAGATCGATGCATATCTGGAACGTGCGAAGCCGGAAGAGATGGGAAAGCCCATGGCGCTGATTCTGCCCCACGCGGGCTATCGCTATTCGGGCATGGTGGCGGCGCACGGCGTCAAGCTGCTGCAGGGTAAGCGCTATGGCCGGGTCATCGTGCTGGGGCCGAGCCACCGCGTTCCCATGCTCGACACCGTCAGCATCCCCGACGTCTCCCATATCGAAACCCCGCTGGGGCTCATCGAGATCGACCGCGACTTCGTGGCGGAGCTGTGGGGCAACGAGCGGTTCCAGTCCTATCCCCAGGCGCATGGCAGCGAACATAGCGTCCAGATCGAGCTGCCGTTCCTGCAACGGGCCCTCGGCCATTTCAAGCTGGTTCCAATCGTCTGCGGCGAGCTCGGCATGGCGGGGGCGGAATCCATCGCCCGCACGTTGCGGGAACGGATCGATGCCGACACCCTCGTGGTGGTCAGTTCCGACTTCACGCATTATGGCCGCAACTTCGACTATGTCCCTTTCACGGAAAACATCCCGGCCAATCTCAAAAGCCTCGACCTGGGCGCGTTCCGGTTGATTGAACAAAAGAAGCTGGGCGACTTCCTTCGCTATATCGATAACACGGGGGCAACCATTTGCGGTCGCAGTCCCATTGCCGTGTTGCTGGCCATGCTGCCCGATTCGGCCCGCGTGCGGCTGCTGAAGTACGAAACCTCCGGCGACCTGACGGGGGACTGGTCGCACTGCGTCAGCTATATCTCCGCCGCCGTCTCCGGCGCCTGGACCAAGATCGACAAGGTGCCGGCCCCGGTTGCCGAAGGGGGGCTTTCGGAGTCGGACCGGCGGCAGTTGCTGGCCTATGCCCGCTATCTGATATCCAAGCAGCTCAAGCGCAACGGCCCGGATTTCGAGCTCGCACCCACCCCGGCCATGAAGCAAACCATGGGGGCCTTCGTGACCCTGCATAAGCATGGTCAGCTGCGCGGGTGCATCGGCGAAATCTTTCCGCGCCGCGCCCTCCATGCGGCGATTGCCGAGCAGGCCTTGAATGCGGCGTTCCACGATCCGCGCTTCCCGAAGCTGCGCGAGGACGAACTGAACGATATCGACATCGAGATCTCCGCTCTCACCGCACCGCATTCGGTGCCGTCGTTTGAAGACATTGAAATCGGCAAGCATGGCATCGTGCTGTCGAAGGGAATGTGCTCCGCCGTATTCCTGCCGCAAGTCGCGCCCGAGCAAGGCTGGGATCTGTCAACCACGCTGTCCCACCTCGCCATGAAAGCCGGCCTCGGCCCCGACGACTGGAAAAGCGGGTGCCAATTCCAGGTTTTCGAGGCCATCGTGTTCGGTGAAAAGACCGGATAGGA
>NZ_JBFJYW010000153.1:0-9126 GCF_041622395.1 Pontiella sp.
CGGCGCCCTGGTTGCCACCCTTTACCAGCTCCAGCTCCAGGCGCGCGGCGAGGTCGAAGCCGGGCTCGCGGGATTCGCCAACCGGCAAACCCGGCAGGCTTTCAACAAACGGTTCGCCGTTAAAACAGGCGGGGAATCGGCGTGAGTCGGCGCGGCAAAAATCCGCCCGTCCACCTCGTTCCGTTTGGGCCGCGGTCGTAAAAAAAAACAGAGGGACAACCATGAAAATCATTTCGTGCTATAGCAACAAGGGCGGCGTCGGCAAGACTGCGGCGGCGGTCAATCTGGCCTATGCCGCCGCATGCCGCGGCAAGCGCACGCTGCTGTGCGATCTCGATCCGCAGGGCGCTTCCGGATTCTACTTCCGCGTCAAGCCCTCGAAAAAGCTGGGCGACGCCCGCTTCTTCAAGGACGTGAGGCATTTCACCCATGCCATCCGGGCCAGCGACTTCGAGGACCTCGACCTGCTGCCCGCCAACCGCGACTTCCGCGATTTCGACATTTTCCTTTCGCGCATGAAGCACAGCCGATCCCGCTTGAAGAAGGCGCTCAAGTCGGTCAACCGCGACTACGATTTGATCGTGCTCGATTGCCCGCCCAATATATCGCGCCTCTCCGAAAACGTGTTCCGGGCGTCGGACAAGATCGTGGTCCCCGTCATCCCCACCACGCTTTCGGAGCGGACGCTCGAACAGCTCCACGATTTCTTCAAGGAAAACAACCTACCCCGCAAAAAAATCATCCCCGTCTTTTCCATGGTCCAGAAAAGCAAGCGGTTGCATATCGACTCCATGGAGCGGCTGCGCGCCGAACATAAACGATTCTTGAAAAACACGATTCCCTTTTCTTCCGATATCGAGAAGATGGGGATCCATCGCGCGCCGGCGCTGTCGTATGCGGGACGCAAGTCCGCCGCGCGCGCCTACGAGGAGGTTTGGGCCGAGTTGGAGCAACGGATTTAGGATTTTAAAGATGCAAAAGCAATATGGCGCAATTCCGTTCATCCGGGGCGATGAAGGATTGAAGGTGGTGCTTGTTACCAGCGCCGCCGGCTATTGGATTTTCCCGAAAGGGCAGTACGAAAAGGAGCACGGCAAGCAGGGGACCGCCGAGCTTGAAGCGCTCGAAGAGGCCGGGGTGGAAGGCAAGCTCCTCAAGAAGCGGGCCTACCGCACCAAGGTCGTCATCAAAAGCGGCGAGCGGGTGCGCCTCACGCTCTATGCGCTCGACGTCCGCTCCATCCGCAAAAAATGGAAGGAAGATTACCGCCGCAAGCGCGTGGTGGTCTCCGTTTCCAAGGCCTTCAAACTCATCGATTCCAGTGCGCTGCGAGAATGCCTGCGCGATTTCAGTTCCGAATTCGAACGATAGATCGGGCGCGGTCCTGATTCGGGGCAAAAACGGCTTGCGTTGAATCCTTCCCAATCGATACATTCCGCCTTCTTCCACACGGAGAGATGGTCGAGTGGTTTAAGGCGCCGGTCTTGAAAACCGGAGAGGCGCAAGCCTCCGGGGGTTCGAATCCCTCTCTCTCCGCCACTTTAAAGGCCGCTGGTTTTCAGCGGCCTTTTTTCATGAAAGAGAGGGATGAGAACCGACGGTTCGACGCGCAGCGCGGCTTGCGCTTGCGCAAGCAATGACCACCGGGAATGGCAATCCCTCTCTCTCCGCCACTTTTGCAAGTAATTTCCGGGGCGCTGATTGAATAATTAGCGCCCTTGTTTTTTGCCTACTCGCCATAAATGTTCCAATGTTCCGGGAGGTTTGAGTGCGATATGGGGTGGGCTTTCCGCTTTCGTATTGTGCTTGAACGTGTTTGCCGCGCCGGGCATTCATCGCCGTTGGCGCTCAACTAGTAAGGGCAGTGCCCGCAAGTTGCTTTGCTTTATCCTGATAGGCTCCGTTTCCCGTGGGGCAGTCCGGAGCCCATGGTTGCGTTCCCGGCCGGTCGGGGTGCGGGCGTTGTGCGTCATTGTCTTTTTCGCGTGAAATCCGTAGAGGGCTCCTGTAGATTCCGCCCTTCGTTTTTATAGGAGCCGCGTTTGCGGCGGTTATCGGGGGCGGGTTTTCGGTGGTTCGTCGGGAGCATGCTTTTCGGATAACGGATAACCCACAACGATGAACTGGAATTATTATGGCAAAGCAGAAAAAGACGGCGATCACGCCGACCCGCGACGAAAACTACCCGGAATGGTACCAGCAGGTGGTGCGCGCGGCGGAGTTGGCGGAAAACAGCGACGTGCGCGGCTGCATGGTGATCAAGCCGTGGGGCTACGCCCTTTGGGAAAACATCCAGCGCGGACTCGATAAAATGTTCAAGGAGACGGGGCATGTGAATGCCTATTTCCCGCTCTTTATCCCGAAAAGCTATCTCGAAAAGGAAGCGGAGCACGTGGAGGGTTTTGCCAAGGAGTGCGCCGTGGTGACCCATCACCGCCTCGAGCTGGGCGAAGACGGCAAGCTGCATCCGGCGGGCGAGCTCGAAGAGCCGCTGATCGTGCGCCCGACTTCGGAGACGATCATCGGGGCCACCTTTGCCAAGTGGGTGCAGAGCTACCGCGACCTGCCGCTGCTGATCAATCAATGGGCGAACGTGGTGCGTTGGGAAATGCGTACGCGCTTGTTCCTTCGCACGGCCGAGTTTCTCTGGCAGGAAGGCCACACCGCCCATGAAACGGAAGCCGAGGCCTGGGAAGAAACCCGCAAAATGCTGGAGGTCTACAAGACCTTTGCCGAGGACTACATGGCGATGCCCGTGCTGACGGGTGAAAAGACGGCGGGGGAACGCTTCCCGGGGGCGGTGAGCACGCTGTGCATCGAGGCCATGATGCAGGACCGCAAGGCGCTGCAGGCCGGCACCTCCCATTTCCTCGGCCAGAATTTCGCGAAGGCCTCGGGAATCCAGTATGCCGCCCGCGAGGGCGACAAGGAGTTTGCGTGGACCACCTCGTGGGGCGTTTCGACCCGTTTGATCGGCGGCATGATCATGACGCACGGCGACGACGACGGCATGGTGATGCCGCCGCGCCTGGCGCCGAGCCACGTCGTGCTTCTTCCGATCATCCGCCAGGAAGAGGACCGCGAAGCCATCTTGGCCTACTGCAACGAGATTGCGGCCAAGCTCAGGACGCAGCGGTTCCACGAGCGCGAGGTCGAAGTGGTGATCGATGCCCGCGATATCAACGCGGGCGAAAAGGGCTGGGGCTGGGTCAAGAAGGGGATTCCGGTGCGCGCCGAGGTTGGGCCGCGCGACATGGCGAACCATTCCGTCTTCATGGCGCGCCGCGATACGGGCGAGAAGAAGGGCATCGACAAGGACGAGTTCGTGGCCACCATTGCCCAGACGCTCGAGGATATCCAGCAGGGCATGTTGCAGAAGGCGCGCGATTACCGGGCCGCCTATACCCGGGAATTCGACTCCTACGACGAGTTCGTGGCGTTTTTCACGCCGGAAAACAAGGAGCGTCCGGAGGCCCACGGCGGATTTGCCATGAGCCATTGGTGCGACGGCTCGGCGTGCGAAGACAAGATCAGCGACGACCTTTCGGTTACGATCCGAACCGTTCCCTTCGATCGCGCCGAGAGCGGCGCGGGCCAATGCGTCTGCTGCGGCAAGCCGAGTTCCGGCCGCGTTGTTTTTGCCAAGAGCTATTAATGCGGCGTAGTTCGTATTGCGTATTGCCGGCAAGGCGCGCGTTCCCTAAGTTATCCGGATTATGCGTATGTTGAATCGATTACTAATGTTGGCGGTTGCAGGGCTGGTTTTGGCCGGAACCGGGTGCCGCACCCGGAGTGCGTCGGATGTCTATGTGGTCGAAGACCGCGGCAGCGCGACGTTGCGCACCGTCTTCGACAAAAAAATGACGGCGCCTTCGGAGCAGTGGGAATACGCCTGCCGGATGCGCGACAAGGGGTCCCTCAAGAAGGCCGACCGCCTGATGCTCTACCTCTACCGCCGCTGGCCGAACAGCAAGGAGGCCCCCTGGGCCGCGCGCGCCCGGGCCGATATGCTCTTCGAGCGAGGGGAGTGGAAGGACGCCTTTTCGGCCTATCAATACTTGATCGACAACTATTCGAGCCAAATGCGCCACTACGATTCGGCGCTGGAGCGCCAGTTCGAGATCGCCGAAAAAATCCGGAACCACCGCCGCATGCGCTGGGTCTTCGGCGGATACCGGGCGCCGGAATACGCAATCGACTATTTCGAGCAGGTGATCCGCAACGGCCCGCAGTGGGAACGCGCCCCCGAGGCCCAGTTCATGATCGGCAAGTGCAACCAGGATGCCAAGGACTACGAGCTGGCCATCAGCGCCTACGGGGTGCTCGGCTACCGCTATCCCGACAGCGACTATGCCGAGGAGGCCGCCTGGCAGCAGATCGATTGCCTGGTCGAATTCCGCAAGGAATACCCCGCCAATTCCGAGGTGCTCGACCGCACGTTGACCGCCACCACCGTCTATCTCACCACCTTCCCGAATTCCGAGCGCCGCAGCGAAATCATCCAGATGCGCAACGAGCTCTACGAGGTGAAGGCCCAGCGGGCCTACGACAAAGGCGCGTTCTATGCCAAGGTGCCGAAGAAGCCGGAGGCGGCCATCATCTGCTACCAGCAGATGATCGAGGAATATCCCAAGAGCAAGCTGGTGCCGGAGGCCGAGCAGCGCATTGCCGAGCTGCGGGCCCTGATGGCCTTGCCGATCGAAGCCCGTCGGCCGGATGCCCCGCGTTCGAGGCCGCTGCCGTTTACGAAGGAAGCGCAGAATGTCGATGGTTAGGCCCAGGTCTATGCTGTTTGCGCTGGCGTGCATGCCGCTGCTGTGCGCCGCCGTCCCCAAGGTCGATCTCCCGAAGGATATTCCCGACGAGCCGATCGACATCACCGCCGCCCGGCTTGAATTCACCAACTCCATCCTCATTGCCAGCGGCGGGGTCACCGGCCGCTTCGAAAACGCGACCGTCACCGCCGACCGCGTTTCGGGCAATACCGAAACGGGCGACCTGCGCATAGAGGGCAACATCCATTTCGAGCGCGAAAACGTGATTTGGGACGGATCGCAGCTGGACTACAACTATTTGACCGAGACCGGGGATTTCGGGCCGTCGACGCTCGACTTCGATCCCGTGTTGATGAGCGTCGACCGCGTCGAGCGCGTCTCCACCAACGTCTACCACTTGAGCGGCGCCACCTTCACGACCTGCGATAAGGACCATGCCCACTACCGGCTCAAGGCCAAGGAGGCCTATCTGGTGGACGAGGAATACCTTACGGCGAAGGGGGTCACGGTATACGTGGGTTCGGTGCCCGTTTTCTATTGGCCCTACTGGCGGCACAAGCTGCAAAAAAGCATTTTCAGCTACGAGTTCGGTTATGGCAGCGAGTGGGGGCCCTATGCGCTGATCAACGCCACCGTCCCGCTCACCAAGCAGATTGATTCCAGCACCGACCTCAATCTCTACGGCAAGCGCGGCGTCGGGATGGGGCAGGCCTTTTCGTGGGAGTATCCGCAGGCCGTCGGCACGTTCGCCGCGTTCTACCTGAAGGACGAGGACCCCTACGCCAAGTTCAGCGAATCGTCGGAGGTCGGTAGCGAGATCGGGGACGACCGCTACCGCTTGAAGTTCGAGCACCTGCAACGCTTTACCGACACGTTCTATCTGAACACCAAGTTCAACTATTTGAGCGATCCGGCCATCATCGAGGAGTTCTTCAAGAGCGAATACCGCAGCTATGCCCAGCCCGAAAACTATGCGTCGCTCGCCTACGGCAACAGCTATCTCGGTACCGAGGCGCTCGCCAACCAGCGGCTGAACGACTTCTACGACAACACCGACCGCTGGGAATATTCGCTGGATGTCTACCGCACGAAGATTCCCCGTACGCCCTTCTATTTCCAGAGCGAAAACAGCGTTGCCGCGCTCGATCGCGTTGTTTCCTCGATCGATACCACCGGGGCGGCCGCCTACGACTCCGTGCGGCTCGATTCCGCCAACACCGTCTACATGCCGCAGCGCTATGGCTTCCTGAGCCTCGTGCCGCGCGCGGGATATCGCGCCACCTACTATTCCGACACCGAAACGGGCGGCGACGAGATGCGCCAGCTCCCCAGCGTGGGCGTCCAGGCCGCGTTCCAGGCCACCAAGATCCTCTCCGAACGCGAACGGTGGTACGGCAAGGGGCTCCGCCACAAGATCGAGCCCTATGTCGATTACGTCTACCAAAACAGCTCCGTCGCCACCAACGACCTCTATCAATTCGACGATATCGACTATTTGCAGGATGAAAACAAGGTGAAGCTCGGTTTGCGCAACGTCCTCCAGACCAAGCGCAACAAGAAGCTGGTTCGCTTCATCGACCTCGACCTCTACACCTACTATCTCATCGAAGACCACGGTTCCGGGAACGATTTCGACGCGCTCTATGTGGATGTCCGCGCGCCGCTCACCAAGCGGTGGCTGGTCGATGCGATGGGGACCTGGGACTGGAACGACGGCAGTGTGCCGTTTTTCGATACCCGTCTTTCCTACAGCCGCGACGACGAGTTCGCGATCCATTTGGAACATCTTTACCAGTCCGGCGAGCGCTCGCTCTGGACGCCGCGCCTCGAGCTCTATCCGGAAGGCAAATATTCGCTCGAAACCTATGCCCGCTACGACGACCGCCAAGGCGATCTCGAAGAGGCCGCCGTGATTGGCTACATGAATTGGTGCTGCATGCGCTATGGCCTGGGCTACCACATCTACGATGACGACGAGATGCGGATCATGTTCTCCATCGGTCTCAGCGCCTTCCCCAAGGCCCGCGTCTCCAGTAGCTTCTAGCCCCGCGCCGGATCCTGCGGTTCCTGCGCTTTTTTGGGTTTGGGCTTTGAAATTGCCGGCGCGTATCCCTACACTCCGCAGGTTATTAATCGAATTTTGACGAGGAGTATTTGCCATGGAAAAAGTTGTTATTATCGGAGCCGGCGCCGCCGGACTCACCGCCGCGATCTACACGGCGCGCGCCAACCTTGAACCGCTCGTGATCGAGGGCATGCAACCCGGCGGGCAGCTGACCACCACCACCGAAGTCGAAAATTTCCCGGGCTTCCCCGACGGCATCGACGGCACCGAGCTGATGGATAAACTCAAGGCCCAGGCCGAGCGCTTCGGCGCAAAATTCCTGCAGTACGACGCCGTTGCCAAAGCCGACTTTTCCGCGCGCCCGTTCAAGCTTGAAATGATGGCGGGCGATCCCATCGAAGCCAAGACCGTCATCGTTGCCACGGGCGCCACCGCGAAATATCTCGGCCTCGAGTCCGAGCAAAAGTTCATGGGGCGGGGCGTATCCGCCTGCGCCACCTGCGACGGCGCGTTCTACAAAGACGTCCCGGTCGTTATCGTCGGCGGCGGCGACACCGCCTGCGAAGAGGCCATGTTCCTGACGCGCTTCGCCTCCAAGGTCACGCTGGTGCATCGCCGCGACCAGCTGCGCGCCTCCAAGATCATGGCCGACCGCACCATCAACCACCCGAAAATCGAAATGGCTTGGAATTCGGTCATCGACGAGATCCTGGGCGACGATTCCGGCGTCACGGGCGTTCGCATCAAGGATGTCAACACGGGCGAAACGAAGGAAATCCCCGCGTCCGGCTACTTTTCGGCCATCGGCCACAAACCGAACACCGAAGCATTCGCCGGCCAGCTCGATATGGACGAGGTCGGCTATCTGATCGCAAACGGCGTGAAGACCAAAATCGATGGCGTCTATACGGCGGGCGATGTCTCCGACTCGGTCTACCGCCAGGCGGTTACCGCCGCCGGAACCGGCTGCGCCGCCGCGCTCGAAGCCGAACGCTTCCTCGAAGCGCAAGGGGACTAAAACAAATGAAGATTTTGGATTGCCGATTGCCGATTTGAGGGTCTGCGACGGCCTTGTTCTAAGAGGCCAACACCGACCGCGTTCCACAAACCGGCAAGCTGAAATCGGCAATCGGCAATGGGTTAACTAACAAGGAGAAAGAAGACATGGGAAATATCAATTGGGGCATCACCGAAGATCAGCAGGAAATCGTCAACCTGATCGACGATTTCGGTAAGGAACGCATCGTTCCCGTGCGTGCGGAACTCGACGAAAAGGGCATTTTCCCGGGCGACCTGCTGAAAGAACTCGCCCAGATGGACCTGATGGGACTGTACATTCCGGAAGAGTACGGCGGCTTCGGCGCGGACCACTTCGGTTTTTGCCTCGCCGTTGAAACCATGTCCAAATACTGCATCGGCGTCTCCGTTTCCTACGCCGCCAACGCCCTCGGCGCCGACCCGATCATCATCGGCGGTTCCGACGAACAGAAAAAGAAATACCTCTCTCCGCTGGCCACCGGCGAAAAATGGGCCGCCTTCGGCCTGACCGAGCCGAACGCCGGGTCCGATGCCGGCGGCATCCAGACCACCGCCGTCAAGAAGGGCGACAAGTATGTCCTCAACGGCACCAAGCAGTGGATCACCAATGGCGGCGAAGCCGACATCTACACCGTTTTTGCCATCACCAACAAAGCCAAGGGCGCCCGCGGCGTTTCCTGTTTTATCGTTGAAAAGGACACCCCCGGATTCTCCTTCGGCAAGAAGGAAGACAAGCTCGGCATCCGCGCTTCCGCCACCCGCGAACTGATCTTCGAGGATTGCGAAGTCCCGGCCGAAAACCTGATCGGCCGCGAAGGCATGGGCTTCCTGCTCGCCATGAAAACATTCGACGTATCCCGCCCCGGCATCGCCGCGCAGGGCGTTGGCCTGGCGCAGGGCGCCCTCGACGAAGCGGTCAAATATGCCAAGGTGCGCAAGCAGTTCGGCAAGCCGATCATCGCCAACCAGGGCCTCGCCTGGATGCTGGCCGACATGGCCACCAAGGTCGAAACCGCGCGGGCCAGCACCTACGCCGCGTGCCACACGCTCGACGCCGGCGTGAAGGATGTCTCCAAGATTTCCGCCATGTGCAAATACTATGCGGGCGACGTTGCCATGTCCGTTACCACCGACGCCGTGCAGGTCCTCGGCGGCTACGGCTTCATGAAGGAGTATCCGGTCGAAAAGATGATGCGCGACGCCAAGATCCTCCAGATCTACGAAGGCACCAACCAGATCCAGCGCGAC
>NZ_JBFJYW010000154.1:0-9102 GCF_041622395.1 Pontiella sp.
CCGATTTGGCTTTCGGGAGGATGCGCTCGGTGAGCGCGCCGAGGCCGGGGCCGATCTCCAGCACGGCTTCGTTCGGCTGAATGTCGGCGGTGTTGGCGATGATGTCCAGGATGTTGGCATCGATGAGGTAGTTTTGCCCCAGCCCCTTGTTCGGGCGGTGCCCCAGCTGCGCCAGCAACGCGCGCACTTCTTTCGGACTCGTTAATCTCGGTTCTTCACTCATCGTCGTCTCTTTTCAACAAAATCGCGCAATCCAGCCGGAAATTCATTCCGCCGGATGGGTTCCGTTACTTTTTCCATGGGTTGGGGTTGGAGGCCATTTCGAGGGCAAGGGCAATGGCGTTGCGCATGCTCTTGGCCGAGGCCTGGTTTTTCCCGGCGATGCCGAAAGCGGTGCCGTGGTCGGGCGAGGTCCGGATGATCGGCAAGCCCAGCGTGACGTTGATGCCTTCGTCGAAGCCGATCATCTTCAGCGGAGCCAGCCCCTGGTCGTGATACATCGCCACCACGGCATCGTAGTCGCCGCGCAGCGCTTCATAAAAAATGGTATCGGCGGGAATGGCGTCGGAAACGTTGTACCCCTTGGCCCGGGCGGCCTTGATGGCGGGATTGATCAGCGTCTTTTCCTCGGTTCCCAGCACCCCGCCGTCGCCCGCGTGCGGATTCAGCCCGCAGACCCCGATTTTTCCGGCGGGCAGCCCGAAGAGCTTGAGCGCCTCGCCCGTCAGCTCGATATGCTCGCGGATCGTTCGTTTCGTCAGCGCCGCCGGGACGGCGGAAATCGGCAGATGGCGCGTCACGAGCATCACCCGCAGACCGCCGCCCATCAGCATCATGCCGAAATTCTTCGTTTTCGTGAGTTCGGCCAGATATTCGGTATGGCCCGGAACCCGGATCCCCGCCCGATGGAAGCCCTCTTTGCAAATCGGCGCCGTCACCATGGCCGCGAGTTCGCCCGACAGGCATCCCGCCACCGCCGCGCGGATCGCCGCCTCGGCCAGGCGCGATGCGCCCGCCGTGATCGTTCCGGGTTGCCACTTTGCCTGGCCGACCTCCAAAAATTCGATTTTCTTCGAAACCGGGATCTTCAGGGCGGCGGCCTGCTCGCGGACCCCCTGCTCCGAACCAATCAGCACAAACCGCACGTCCGCCGGCCAGCGCCCGTGCCCAATCGCCTTGAGCGCAATTTCCGGCCCGATCCCGTTGATATCCCCGATGGTGATTCCGATTCGTTTCATGGGGCGCGTTGTATCACAGCATCCCCCCAACGCAAACCCCCGAATCCCGCAATCGCGGAGGGCTGCGCCCGGTAATTGCCTTTCCTTGCGCGAAGAACCATATTACAAGGCTTTACCAATTGAACCCCGCTTTTATATTGCAATATCCGGATAAGCGGATATACACCATCCCTTCTTTTGGGAAACGAGGTACTGAATGAGTGATGAATTCTATACGAACGAGGGCGGCAGACGCTTCGCCGAACGGCTGAAAGACCAGGTCCTGATGCTCGACGGGGCCATGGGCACCATGATCCAGAAGCACAAGCTCGAAGAGGCCGACTTCCGGGGCCCCCGCTTTGCCGGCCACCCGTCCGACCTGAAGGGCAACAACGACCTGCTGACGCTGACCAAGCCGCAACTGATCGAGGATATCCACGTGCAATTCCTCGAAGCCGGCGCGGACATCGTCGAAACCAACACCTTCAGCTGCACCACCATCTCGCAGGCCGACTATGGGCTGGAACCGCTCGTCAGGGAACTGAACATCGAGGCCGCCAAGCTGACGCGCAACGCGGTGAACCGCGTGCTGGAAAAAGATCCCTCCCGCGCGCTGTTCGTCGCGGGCTCGATCGGCCCCACCAACCGCACGGCCTCGATCTCGCCCGATGTGAACGACCCCGGCTACCGCGCCGTTACGTTCGACGATCTCGTGGCGGCCTACTCCGAGCAGGCCGAAGCGTTGATCGAAGGCGGCGTCGACGTGTTGCTGGTCGAAACGATTTTCGACACACTCAACGCCAAGGCGGCGCTTTATGCCATCGACGAGGTGTTCGAGAAAACCGGGCAGCGCCTGCCCGTCATGGTTTCGGTCACGATCACCGACAAATCGGGCCGCACCCTCTCCGGCCAGACGCCGGCCGCGTTCTGGTATTCGATCGAGCACGCCAAACCGATCTCCGTCGGCATCAACTGCGCGCTCGGCGCGGCCGACATGCGCCCCTACCTCGAAGAGCTCGGCGAGGTGGCCCCCTGCTACATCAGCATCTACGCCAACGCCGGACTCCCCAACGCCTTCGGCGGCTACGACGATTCGCCCGACGACATGGCCAAGATCTACGACGACTTCGCCGCCCACGGGCTCGCCAACATCTGGGGCGGTTGCTGCGGCACCACGCCCGACCACATCCGCGCCATGGCCGCAGTCGTTAAAAAGCATCCGCCGCGCAAGCCGGCCAAGCCCGACGCCGCGCCGCACTTCAGCGGTCTCGAACCGCTGCGCATCACGCCGGAAATGAATCTTTGCATGGTCGGCGAACGCGCCAACATCACGGGCTCGCCCAAGTTTGCGCGGCTGATCCGCGAGGGCAACCTGGAAGAGGCCCTGCAAATTGCCAGGCAACAGGTCGAAACCGGGGCCAACCTGATCGACATCAACATGGACGAGGGACTCATCGACTCCGTGGCGATGATGGTCCAGTTCCTCAATCTGGTCGCCTCCGAGCCGGACATCTGCCGCGTGCCGATCATGATCGACTCCTCCAAGTGGGAGGTGATCGAAGCCGGGCTCAAGTGCGTCCAGGGCAAAGGGATCGTCAACTCCATCAGCATGAAGGAGGGCGAAGACGCCTTCCGCGAGCACGCCCGCAAAATCCAGCGCTACGGCGCGGGCATGGTCGTCATGGCCTTCGATGAAAAGGGCCAGGCCGACACCACGCAGCGGCGCATCGACATCTGCACCCGCGCCTACAACATTCTCGTCGGCGAACTGGGGATCGACCCGACCGACATTATTTTCGACCCGAACGTCTTCCCGGTCGGCACGGGCATGGAGGAGCACCGCATCAACGCCACCTCCTTCTTCGAAGCCACCAAGGTCATCCGCGAAACGCTGCCCGGCGTATCGGTCAGCGGCGGCATCAGCAACGTCTCGTTCTCGTTCCGCGGCAACAACCGCGTCCGCGAGGCCATCCACGCCGCATTCCTCTACCACGGCATGAAGGCGGGCCTGAACATGGGCATCGTCAACCCCGGCATGCTCGAAGTCTACGACGAGGTGCCGGCGGATCTGATGAAGGCGGTCGAAGACGTCGTGCTCAACCGCACCGACGATGCGACCGAACGCCTGATCGAGTTTGCCGAGCAGATCAAGGCCGAGGGCGGCGACGCCAAAAAGGAAGCCGAGGTCCAGGCCTGGCGCGAAGGCACCGTTGAAGAGCGCCTGTCGCACGCCTTGGTCAAAGGCATCGTCGACTTCATCGACGTCGACGTCGAGGAGGCGCGGCAGCAATACGACCGGCCGCTGCACGTCATCGAGGGCCCGCTGATGGCGGGCATGGGCATCGTCGGCGACCTGTTCGGCTCCGGCAAGATGTTCCTGCCGCAGGTGGTCAAGAGCGCGCGCGTCATGAAAAAGGCGGTCGCCTACCTCCTGCCCTACATGGACGCCGAGAAGGAAGGCAACGAATCGTCCAGCGCCGGGAAAGTGCTGATGGCCACCGTCAAGGGCGACGTCCACGACATCGGCAAAAACATCGTCGGCGTCGTGCTGGCCTGCAACAACTTCGAGGTGAAGGATATCGGCGTCATGGTTCCATGGGAAACCATTCTCAAGGAAGCCAAGGAGTGGGGGGCGGACATCATCGGCCTCTCCGGCCTGATTACGCCGTCGCTCGACGAGATGGTGCATGTGGCCCGGGAGATGGAGCGCGAAGGACTCGACATTCCGCTGCTGGTCGGCGGCGCCACCACGTCCAAGAAACACACCGCGGTTAAAATCATGCCGGAATACAGCGGCCTCGCCATGCACACGATCGATGCCTCCAAGGCGGTGACGGTGGTGCAGGCGATACTCAGCGGCGACGAAGCCTTCCGCAAGAAGGTTAAATTCGAATACAACGCCATCCGCGAACAACACGAAGCCGCGCAGGAAATCCGCGAATTCCTGCCGCTGGAAAAAGCGCGCGCCAATGCCTTTGCGCCCAACTGGAAGGGCTACGTTCCCCCGGCCCCGGAGTTCCTCGGCACCCAAACCGTGGAAGTCGCCATCGAGGAGCTCGTGCCCTACATCGACTGGACGCCCTTCTTCTGGACGTGGGAACTGGAAGGGAAATATCCCGCCATCCTCGAAAAACCGGAAGCGCAAGCGCTCTTCGACGATGCCCAAGCGATGCTGCAGCAGGCCATCGAGGAACGGTGGTTCGAGCCGAAAGGCGTCCACGCCTTCTTCCCGGCGGCGCGCGTCGGCGACGACATCGAAATCTACACCGACGAGTCGCGCACGCAGAAGCTCAACGCGCTGCACTTCCTGCGGCAGCAGATGATCAAGAAAGACGCCACGCCGAACCGCTCGCTGGCCGACTTCGTGGCACCGAAAGAAGCGAGCTGCGCGGACTATATCGGCGCCTTCGCCGTAACGACCGGCCCGCAGGTGGTCGCGATCGCCAACCGCTTCAAGGCCGACCACGACGACTACAACGCCATCCTCGTACAGGCGCTCGGCGACCGCCTGGCGGAAGCCTTCGCGGAATATCTGCACGAAAAGGCGCGGCAGGACTGGGGCTTCGGCAAGACCGAACACCTCGCGCCCGACGAGCTGATCAACGAAAAATATCAGGGCATCCGTCCGGCGGCGGGCTATCCCGCCTGCCCCGACCACACCGAGAAACGGACCCTTTTCCAACTGCTCGGCGCAACCGAAAAGACCGGGATCGAGCTGACCGAAAGCATGGCGATGACCCCGCCGTCGTCCGTCTCCGGCCTCTACTTCTCGCATCCCGATTCGCGCTACTTCCCGCTCGGCCGGCTCGACAAGGACCAGCTGGCCGACTACGCGGCGCGCAAAGGCTGGAGCATCGAGGAAGCCGAAAAGTGGCTCGCGCCCAATCTGGGCTACAATGTTTAGCGTGACGATTGAGGCGTGAGGCGTGAGGTGAACGGAATGAACTATGCTGAATGGGAAGAAGGAGTGCCGACTGTCATTCGGAATGATTCTCTTTGGACGATGGAGGCGTATCGGCTTTCACTGTTTCTTGCCGACATTAGCTGGAAAGACGCGAAAAAGCTTTCGGCAGACAACTGCACCCGCTCCCTTTCCGATCAGCTGTATCGCTCTGTCGGCTCCATGAGCGCCAACATTGAAGAGGGATACTCCAAGCAAAGCTCAAAGGATCGTGCCCGGTTTTACGAATACGCTCTTGGCTCGGCCCGGGAAAGTCGTGGTTGGTACTACAAAGGCCGCCATGTCCTCGGGACATCCGTTGCGGAACACCGAATGGATTTTACGACCCAGATCATTAGATTGCTGATCAAAATGGTCCCCGACCAACGCGGCTACAAAATCAAGGAAGACATTGTAGAATACGTTGCGAACACGAGCCATCAGGAGATCCCGTTCTAAGAATGGGAGGAGTTGAGCCTATGAGCATTACCTATGATGCCTATCAGACTTTCGCCGACAAGGTCGTGAACAAATCCAGATTTGTGCTGGATGAAGAATCAAAAAAGTTCAGAGCCTTCCTGCAGGACTCCGCACGGAAAAGAAAGAGGCCCGTCGGCCAAGATCAACAATTAGTTCGAGCGCGGAAGGGCCATGCAGGTATAGAGAACAGCTTTTTCCAGCCCTATCCCATCGAACAGATGTTGGCACCTCCGCCGGACAAGGCGAGTGAAGGACGAATCAATCCAAAAGGAATACCATGCTTCTATGCGGCGGATAGCATTGAGACCGCAGTTTCAGAAATGCGCCCTTGGATTGGAGAACTCATCTCGGTGGCTTTTTTTCGGCCATTCGCGACATTATCGGCAATAGACCTAACAAACGACATAGAATCCCCCCTCGCGCTGAAAATATGCATGAGAAAGGAACTTCCGGCATCTCCTGCCGAGATAGAAACACAGCTATGGTCAGAATTGAACCATGCGTTTTCCCAACCCGTTTCGAATACTACAGAGGTTGCTGAATATGCTCCGACGCAAATCATCTCAGAATGGTTAAAATCGTGGGGTTACGATGGTGTGGTCTACAAAAGCTCCATACATACCGATGGAAAGAACTACGCCTTTTTCAACGCAAACCTTTTCACGGAAGGTAATGAGGCCGGAATGTCTCAAATACATAGAGTGGGCACAATTAAGATAAAATCCGAACCCGCGAATACTATATTGAGCGCGAGCAACAATAGGAACAACGGCAAATGAGCTCAGAGGCCGTTTCACGCCTCACGGCTCAATCGTCACGAAAACTTCGAATCACAACAGAGACCTAATCATGAGAAACATTCTCGAACAGATAAAAGAGCACCCGCTGATTTTCGACGGAGCGATGGGGACGATGATCTACTCGAAGGGCGTGTTCATCAACGCCTGCTACGAGCAGCTCTGCGTCACCAACCCCGCACTGATTGCCCAGATCCACGAAGAGTATGTGGAGGCGGGCGCGGACGTCATCGAAACCAACTCCTATGGCGCGAACCGCATCAAGCTGCAAAGCCACGGGCTGGCCGACCAGCTCGAAGCCATCAACCGCGCCGCCGTCCGGCTGGCGCGCGAAGCCGCGGGCGACGACGTGCTGGTGGCCGGATCGGTTGGGCCCTGCCTTAAATCGGACCAGCTCTTCGAAGAGCGCCACGCCGACGAACTCGCGGCGGTCTTCCGGGAGCACATGGCGGTATTGGCCGACGAAGGGGTCGATCTCTTTTTGATCGAAACCTTCACCCATATCCAGGAAGCGCGGCTGGCGGCGGGCGTGGCGAAAGCGTTCGGCGTTCCGGTTTTCGTTTCCATGACCGTGGGCAAGGACGGCGAAACCCGCGGCGGACAGAAGATCGAACAGTTGGTCGAAGCGCTGCACGCCGACGCCAACGTCGACGGCATCGGCATCAACTGCGGCATCGGGCCGGCGGCGGCATTCAGCATTACCGAGCGGGCGCTTCCGCTGACGACCAAACCGTTCACGGTGATGGCCAACGCGGGGGTTCCCCAGTTGGTGGAAGGGCGCATGATCTATATGTCGACCCCGGAATATTTCACCGAATACTGCAAGCGCATGATCCAGCTCGGCGCACGCGGCGTCGGCGGTTGCTGCGGCACCACGCCCGAGCACATCGCCGAAATGGCCCGTAACATCAAATCGCTCTCCGGCGTGAAAAAACACCGAACGATCGTGAAACACTCCGACCGCGAAATGCCGGCCGTCGCGGTGGTGCCTTTGGCGGAGAAGTGCTCCTTCGCCGCCAAGCTGGCCGCAGGCGAAAAGGTGACCAGCGTGGAGATCACCCCCCCCCGCTCCATCGACCTCCGGCCGATGCTCGACAAATGCCGGGTCTGCAAAGATGCGGGCATCGACGCCATCAACATCCCCGACGGGCCGCGCGCGAGTGCGCGCATTTCGCCGATGGTCGCCGCGCTGGCGATCGAGCGCGAGATCGGCATCGAGACCGTCCTGCACTACTGCTGCCGCGACCGGAACCTGATCGGCATGCAGTCGGACCTGCTCGGCGGCTATGCCGGCGGCCTGCGCAACTATCTCATCATCACGGGCGATCCGCCCAAACTGGGCGACTACCCCGATTCCACCGCCGTCTTCGACGTCGATGCCGTCGGCCTGACCCAGGTGGTCAACAATCTCAACCACGGCATCGATGTCGGCGGCAACCCGATCGATCCGCCGACGGGCATCCTGATCGGAGTTGGCGCCAATCCGTGCGCCATCGATCCGGCGCACGAGCTGCAGCACTACCTGAACAAGATCAACGCCGGGGCGGAATATGCCATCACCCAGCCGATCTTCGATCCGGAAGCACTCCTGCGGTTCCTCGATTCCGCCGCGGCGAAGGGCGCCACCATTCCGGTGGTGGCCGGGGTCTGGCCGCTGGTCTCGTTCCGCAATGCCGAGTTTTTGGCCAACGAAGTGCCCGGCGTGGAGGTCCCCGATTCGATCCTGGAACGGATGAGCCACGCCAAAAGCAAGGAGGATGGCCGCAAGCTCGGCATCGAGATCGCGCGCGAAATCTGCGAAGCGATTTCCGACCGGGTTGCGGGATTCCAGGTGAGCGCCCCCTTCGGCATCGTCGATCTTGCCCTGCAGGTGCTGGACTAAAGCATCATTCCCCGTCGGCGGGGAACGCGGCCCGGAGCCGGTCCAGCTCGGGGCAACCGAAGGTTACGCTCCAGGCAAAGGGGAAGGTGCGGCACTGTTCCGGCCGGGCTTCGTAGATCGTGCAGCGGTCCCCCGCCAAAAAGGCGCAACTCCCGTCGGCCTGGTCAAGCAGGGCCAGTTGCCGGCGGTTCGGCGCCAGGCGGGTATGCGCATCGATGAAGTCCTGAACGGACATTCCCAACCAGGCGGCCATCCGCGGCAGATCGGCCTCGGTCAGCAACACCGAACCGGTCCAGCGGCAGCATTCGCCGCAGCCGGAGCACTGGAACCGCTCGTGGATTTCCTTTTTCAACATTTCAACGCTCGCCTTTCAAAACCGTCTGAATTCGTTGACATTAGTGCCCCCGATGGGCACTATGCGCCCTTCATACGTCATTCATACGGGTGCGGTGTATTAGTGCAAACTCCAAGAAAGGATCAAGACCGATGTTTATCAATTTCATGAATAAGAAAACCCTCTTGCTGATGCCGGTTGCGGCACTGCTCGTGCTTTCCGGTTGCCAAGAAGACGAAGCCGCAAGCGTCCCCACCCCCGAGCCGGTCGATCTGTCCGCCACGGAAGACCTCTTTGCCGAACCGGTCAAAGCCAACCCGCTCACCTCCGATCCCAACGCAGTCGTTGTACGCGTTAACGGCGAAGACATCACCCGCGGCGAAATCAGCCAAGTGATGAACATGGCCATGCAGCAGTTCGCCGGCCGCGTTCAGCCGCAGCAGATGCAACAG
>NZ_JBFJYW010000155.1:0-8974 GCF_041622395.1 Pontiella sp.
AACGAGGTCACACTTGTTGAGGAAAACAACGATTTTCGGAACACCAACCTGGCGGGCCAAGAGAATGTGCTCGCGCGTCTGCGGCATGGGGCCGGAAGGCGCTTCAACCACGAGGATCGCGCCGTCCATCTGGGCAGCACCCGTGATCATGTTTTTGACGTAGTCGGCATGGCCGGGGCAGTCAACGTGGGCGTAGTGACGATTTTCCGACTCGTACTCAACGTGCGAGGTCGCGATCGTCAGAATCTTGGAGGAGTCGCGACGACCCTGGGATTCCGATGCTTTAGCAACGCTATCGTATGCAATGTATTCAGCCAAACCCTTGGCTGCCTGTACGCAAGTGATACATGCGGTTACAGTCGTTTTACCATGGTCAACGTGACCAATCGTACCCACGTTCACGTGGGGCTTTGTCCGTTCGAACTTGTCCTTAGCCATTTTGTTTACCTCCTGAATCTTCTCAGTTAACAATCTTACACAAATCGAATAAATGGAGCCCATGAGCAGATTCGAACTGCTGACCTCATCCTTACCAAGGATGCGCTCTACCAACTGAGCTACATGGGCCTGCTTATCCAAAAAACAGACAAACAAGCCCGTTACGCGCCGGTAAAAAACACGATCACTAGGCTTGTTCCTTCAAAAAATGTTTCATCCACCTCGCCAAGCGTTTTTTGGTGAACAAGACGGCGCAATATATAGAACCATTCGGCAGAGTCAACCCCCAACCCCAAAAAAAAATCAGCAAATGCGCGGAAGCGGGTCGGAAGCCAGAATTCCCAGCGTTCTCAGGGTTCCCATTTCGGTATTGAGCACGGTTTTGCCGGGGAAGTCGCCAACAATCGTCCCGATAATTGCCGCACCCGCGCCATAGACGTTTTTCATTAAGAGATTCAAGGCATGCTCGGCATCGGCGGCGGCCACCACGAGAATCGCCTTCCCTTCGTTTGCGCTATACAACGGGTCGAGCCCCAGCAATTCCGCAACCCCGGCCACGGCATTCGACAGCGGAAGATCGCTTTCCTGCAGCAAAACGCCCCAGGATCGCCCTTCGGCCAACTCGTTGAGAACCGTCGCGACTCCGCCCCGCGTGGCATCGCGCATCCATTTGAGCTCCACCGCCTCTTGGACCTGCGCGAGCATCGCGTTCAGGGGGGCGCAGTCGCTCTTCAAACTGGATTTCAGCGGGAATCCCTTGCGCAGGGTCAGCAGGGCCATGCCGTGGTCGCCAACCGTACCCGTTACAATGATCTTATCGCCCGGCTCGATCGCTTCCGGGTGCAGCGGATTCTCCAAGAGGCCGATTCCGGAGGTATTGATGAAGATGCCGTCGCCCTTTCCCTTCTCGACCACCTTGGTATCGCCGCAAACAATCTTCACCCCGGCCTCTCGCGCCTTTTCGGCGATCGACTTCACGATGCGCTCCAGCAATTCGATCTCCAGGCCCGCCTCGAGAATCACGCCCAGCGAAAGCCAAAGCGGGCGCGCGCCCATGACCGCCAAGTCGTTCACCGTCCCGCAAACCGCCAGCGTGCCGATGTCGCCCCCCGGGAACTCCAATGGACTCACCACATACGAATCCGTCGTGAACACGATTTTTCCGTCCGCCGCCAGAACGGCGCCATCGTCCATGCTCTCCGGAGCCACGTCCGCCAGATGCCGGCAAAACAGATCCCGCACCAGATCGCGCGTCATCCGCCCGCCCGAACCATGCCCCAGTATGATTTTGTCTCCCATGTCGATCCGCCCCCCCCCGCTCCGGCAGCCCCCTTGCATCCGGCAAAAGTGCTAGCAAACCCCAACACGGATAGCGAACGAAAAGCCGAGGGCGTCGCTGCTACATTTTTCGCGCCCATGAATTGCAAATGGAAAAAAACGTCGAAACTCCGGTTAAGCCGTTGCTTTTACAGCGGTTGGGCACCCCCGGCACCGGCACCGATCGATGGACGGAAATATATTTCCATGCGCACCACGGCCGCCCTGGCTGGCCCCGCCCCCTCGGCAAATTGTTCTATCCCCTGCCTCCCAAGGACTAACGACCCTGGCACCCGGCTCGCAAAACCCGATGGCACACCTGTTGCAATAGGGGATGCAACAATTCGGGAAACCAACCATGGCAACAGAAACGATCAATCTACTCGAAAAGCGCAAGCGCCACATCCACGAAGGCGGCGAGTTCGCGATGGAGGCCGAAAAGCAAACGCTGGCCGGCTCCGTTAGCCAGCGTTCCTGCAGCTTCTGCGGCTCCCGCGTGGTGCTCTATCCCATCGCCGACGCCATCCACGTCGTTCACGGCCCGATCGGCTGCGCCTCCTACACCTGGGACATCCGCGGCTCGCTCTCCTCCGGCCCCGAGCTGCACCGCTTGAGCTTCTCCACCGACATGCAGGAAAAGGACGTCATCTACGGCGGCGAGAAAAAACTCTACAGCGCCATCTGCGAGCTGATCGACGAATACAACCCCAAGGCCGCCTTCATCTATACCACCTGCATCATCGGCGTCATCGGCGACGACGTGGGCGCCGTCTGCAAAAAAGTGCAGGCCGAAAAAGGCATCCCGGTCATCGCGGTCGATTCCGAAGGCTTCAAGGGCTCGAAAAAGGAAGGCTATAAAGCCGCCTGCGACGCGCTCTTCAAGATCGTCGGCACCGACGACGTGAAAGAAAAAATCCCGAAGTCCATCAACATTCTCGGCGACTTCAACATCGCGGGCGAGATTTGGGTGATCAAGGACTACTACGAGCGCATGGGCGTAAACGTGGTCTGCTCGGTTTCGGGCGACGGCCGCGTGGACGATATCCGCAAGGCGGGCCGCGCCCAACTCAACGTGGTGCAGTGCTCCGGATCGGTCAGCAACCTGGGCAAAATGCTCGAACACGAATACGGCACCCCGATGATCCGCGCCTCCTATTTCGGCATCGAAGACATGTCGAAGGCCCTCTACGACGTGGCCGATTTTTTCGACGACGATGAAATGCATGCCGCGGCATCGCAGGTCATCAAGGAAGAAGTTGCCAAGCTCATGTCCCAGCTCGCCCAGTACCGGAAAGACTTGAAAGGGAAAAAGGCCGCGATTTATACTGGCGGCGCCTTCAAGGTTTTCTCGCTGGTGCGTTCGCTGCGGACGTTGGGCATGGATGTGGTGATTGCCGGATCGCAGACCGGATCGGTGGAGGATTACGAGCTGCTGAACCAACTCTGCGACCCGGGCACCGTCATCATCGACGACACCAACCCGAACGAGATCGCCAAATTCGTCAAGGAGAAGGATGTCGATCTGTTCATCGGCGGCGTCAAGGAGCGCCCGATCGCCTTCAAACTCGGCATCGGCTTCTGCGACCACAACCACGAGCGCAAGGAAGCGCTGGCCGGGTTCGTCGGCATGCTCAACTTCGCCAAGGAAGTGCACTCTTCGGTCATGAGCCCCGTCTGGCAGTTTGCCCCAAGGCGCGCAGGAAAAGGAGTACGGTCATGAGTTGCAAATGCGGAAACACCTGCGCCCCGGCCGGCACCCCGGCCAGCAGCTGCACGGAAAAGGACCGGGAAAAATGCGGTTGCGCCCCGGCGCCGAAAGCCGCGTTGCTGACGGGCAAAAACTTCACCGCCACCCGCAACGCCTGCAAACTTTGCGCGCCGCTCGGCGCCAGCCTGGCGTTCCGCGGAATCGAAGGCTGCCTCCCCTTTCTCCACGGGTCGCAAGGCTGCTCCACCTATATCCGCCGCTACATGATCAGCCACTTCCGCGAACCGATGGATATCGCCTCGTCGAACTTCGGCGAAGAGAGCGTGGTGTTCGGGGGCCGCGGCAACCTGAACGAAGGCCTCAAGCACGTCATCGAAAGCTACACCCCCAAGGTGATCGGCATCGCCACCACCTGCCTGGCGGAAACGATCGGCGACGATGTCCACATGTACGTGAAGGACTTCATCAAGAACAACACCGGAAAGATCAACCTGCCGGTTCTACTGCACGCCTCGACCCCGAGTTATGCCGGCAGCCACGCCGACGGCTATCAGTGGGCCGTCCGCGCCATCGTCGACCAGCTCGCGGTCGATGGCCCGAACGAAAAATTCATCGGCGTCTTCCCGGGCATGGTCTCCCCCGCCGACCTGCGCCACCTGCGCGAGATCATGAACGACTTCGGCATGAACTTTTCCATCGTCCCCGACTATTCCGATCCGCTCGACGGCCCGGTCTGGGGCGACTACCACAAGATTCCCGAAGGCGGCACCCCCGTGGAGGAAATCAGCAAGCTCGGCCGCGCCTCGGCCGTCATTGAACTGGCCTCCACCATTTCCGACAAGCAGTCGGCGGCCACCCTGCTCGACGAGCGCTTCTCCACCGCGGTCTTCCGCGTCGGCCTCCCGATCGGCATCCGCCAATCCGACGCCTTCTTCAAGGTGCTCGAACAGATTACCGGCCACGAAACCCCCGCCAAGCACGAGGCCGAACGCGGCCGACTGATCGACGCCTACGTCGACGGCCACAAATACACCTTCGGCAAAAAGGTCGCGATCTACGGCGAAGAGGATTTCGTGGTCGGCCTGACCGCCTTCTGCTCCGAGATCGGCCTCGTGCCGGTGCTGTGCGCATCCGGCGGAAAGAGCGGAAAACTCAAAAGCTGCATCCAAGATGCCGCCCCGGAACTCGACCCGGAAACCGCCATCCTCGAAGGCGTCGACTTCGCCGAAATCGGGGAGGCCGTCAAAACATTGGAGCCCGCCCTCCTGATAGGGAACAGCAAAGGCTTTGCCACCAGCCGCGCCACCGGCGTTCCACTGATCCGCACCGGATTTCCCATCCACGACCGGATCAGCGGGCCGCGCACCCTCCATCTGGGCTACCGCGGCGCGCAACGGCTTTTCGACACCATCGTCGACAAGCTCATGGAACTTAAACAAGACAGCAACGACATCGGATACACATATATTTGATCAGTGAAACGTGAGCCGTGATCCCCCTTCACGTCTCAATCGTCGCTCTTCACGATAAGGAGAAACCCCATGGCCCTCGACTTCAGCAAACACCCCTGCTTCAACCCGGACGTGAAAGGCAAATACGGCCGCGTGCATCTGCCCGTCGCGCCGAAGTGCAACATCCAGTGCGGCTACTGCAACCGTAAATACGATTGCGTCAACGAGTCGCGGCCCGGCGTCACCAGCAACGTGCTCTCGCCCGGGCAGGCGCTCTACTACGTGAACGACCTCGTCGAATCCGGCAAACCGATCTCCGTCGTCGGCATCGCCGGACCGGGCGACCCCTTCGCCAATCCCGACGAGACCATGGAAACCTTCCGCCTGATCCGCAAGCGCCATCCCGACATGCTGCTATGCGTCTCCACCAACGGCCTCGGCGTCGGCCCCTACATCGCCGAACTCGCCGAACTCAAGGTCAGCCACATCACCATCACCTTCAACGCGGTCGACCCGGAAATCGGCGCGCAAGTCTATAGCTGGGTGCGCGACGGCAAGAAGCCGTTGCGGGGCCGCGAAGCCGCCGAACTGCTCTTTCAGCGGCAGGTCCAGGCCATGAAGGCCATCAAGGCGCACGGCATCACGCTCAAGATCAACACCATCCTGCTGCCCGGCGTCAACGACCACCACATCGACGAGATCGCGGCGTTCGCCAAAGCCGAAGGAGCCGACTTGCACAACATCATCCCGCTCTGCCCGGTCGAAGGCACCCCGTTCGAAAACAGCATCGAACCGACCCCGGCCATGATCCACGCCGCCCGCGACATTGCCGGCAAATACATGCCGCAGATGACCCACTGCCAGCGCTGCCGCGCCGACGCCTGCGGCCTGCTTGCCGAAGGCACCACGCAGGAAACGCTCGACAAAATCCAGGCGGCCGCCAACGCGCCGGTCAACCCGGACGAAGAGCGCCCCTACGTCGCCATCGCCACCCGCGAAGGCGTGCTGGTGAGCCAGCACCTGGGCGAAGCCGCCCAAGTCCACATCTACGGCCAGCAGGATGGCGCCCCCCAGCCGCTGGAAATCCGCGACCTGCCCGCGAAAGGCGGCGGGGACGAGCGCTGGGCGGCCGTCGGTGCCACGCTCAAGGACTGCCGCGCAGTCCTCGTTTCCGGCATCGGCCCCAAGCCGACCAAGGTACTGCGCAGTTCCGGCATCAAGGTCATCGTGATGGAAGGCCTGATCGAGGAAGCGCTCGAACGCATCTACGCCGGCGAAGAGATCCGCGCCCCCCTCCGCCCCACCAAGTGCGGCGAAAAATGCACCGGCAACGGCGGGGGCTGCGGTTGAGCGAAACCGCAAACTTGAACCCTGAAATATGAATGAATGACTAACCAAACAACTGAAACCTGATGACGGAATCTACTTTCAAGCTTCCAGTTTCAAGTTTCACATTTCGAAAGGAACAACCATGCCAATAGCAAAACCGGAAATGCACTTCTTCATTTGCAACTCATACCGCGTCGCGGGCGAAGCCAAGGGGGTTTGCAACACCAAGGGCGCAGGGGATCTGCTCGCCTATCTCGAAACCGAAATCCTCGACCGCGGCCTCGACGCCCAGGTTTCCGGCTGCGGCTGCCTGAAAGTCTGCACCGAAGGTCCGGTCATGGTCCTGTATCCGGAAGGCAAATGGTTCGGCCAGGTCGACGAAGAAAAACTCGACGCCATCCTGGATGCCATCGAAGACGGCGAGGACACGAGCGAGTATGAACTCGACTAGCTGCCAACACACCGAAAACGCCAACGGCGCATACTGTGGAACACAGGAGGGCCGTTGGGTTAAAGCGGTTAAAAATTATGTTAAAAACCTGGATTACGGGGACGTCACGTTGACCGTGCACAACGGTCACGTGGTCCAGGTCCAGAAAACCGAAAAGATCAGATTCTAGCGGCAGGCGCCGCAGCCTTCCGGATCACCGGCGGCGACATGAGACAAGCAGGTCTACGCTTCCTGACATACAGGTGTCGCAGCCGGAGACCGAAAATGAAAACCATCGCCGTACTCGCCGCGCTTTGCGGCATCGTGTTCACCGCACAGGCTTGGGACAGCCGCGAAAACAACATCTGGCTGGAAGGCGGACTCAAAGGAAAGATTGCCGACGACTGGACGATCCAGCTATCCGAGCAGGTTCGCTACAAAGAAGACGGGTTCAACGATTACTATCGCCACACCGAAGCCTGTCTGCTGTGGAAGTTCCGGCCCGGCTGGAGCCTGGCCCCCGCCTTCCGCTACGTGACCGCCACGAAAAGCAACGTAACCACATCCACGCCGACTTGGCATCTCAACCTCGCCCACTCGGCCTCGCGGTTCGGCGTGCAGCTGAAAAGCCGTGCACGGGTCTATTATTCCGACCGCGGCGGAGCCGCGGACCAAACCGACTTCCGCCCGAAATTCACGCTGACGCCGGCCAAGGGCTGGACCGCGTGGAAGCTCAAGCCCTTCGTCGAGAACGAAATGATGCTCAACCTCGACAAGAGGTGGTTTTACCTGAACCGCCTCGGTGCCGGCGTCTCGTTCGCGCCCGTCAAGAAGCTCGGCCTCCGTCCGTTCATCGCCCAGGACCTTTATCAAACGGAAAAAGAGGCCGACTGGAACGAACGCTTAAACTACGGCATCTCCGCCTGTCTTATTTTCTAGGGAACCACCATGAGAATCACGTCTACGTTGATCACCGCATTTCTCTGCGTTCAAACCATGATGGCGCATGCGCAAGCCAAGCAACCCCTGCGGGTTTTCGCCGCCGCAGGCACCGCTCCGGCCATGAAGGAAATCGCCATCCGGTTTACGCGGCAAACCGGAACCCCGGTCATCTTCAACTTCGCCAACGCCGGAACGCTGGCCAAGCAGATCGCGGCCGGCGCCGAATTCGACGTCTTCTTTTCCGCCAACGAAACGTGGATGGACTATGTGGAAGACAAAGGCCTGGTCGCCCCATCGTCCCGCACCGTCCTGCTCGAAGACGAAATGGTGATCGTGGTGCCCAAGGGGAAACCCTCCGACATCCTCCTCGCCGCCCCGGCCGTTGATCGTTTTGCCATCGGCGACCCAGCCACGCCCATCGGCATCTATGCCAAACAGGCGTTCACCAAGCTCGGTTGCTGGGATGCGCTGCAACCGCGCCTCTGCGTGGGCGACACGGTTCACAAGGTCCTGAATTATGTCGCCCTCGGCGAAGCCGATGCCGGCGTTGTTTTCCGGTCGGTGGCGCGCTGTGCCTCCAACCGGGTGGACATCGCCTGCGCCATCCCCGGCGAGCTACACAGCCCGATCCGCTTTCCGATTGCGACGGCGCAAAATTCCCGGGCGGAGGATGAGCGGTTCCTGGAATTCATCCTGTCCCCCTCGGCCACCGCCATTTTCAGCACCTATGGGTGGAGCCCCGTCAAAACCAAGGGACCGGCCGATGGCACACTCCCTGCACAAAAGGATTAGAACCATGAAAAGCACCCTCTATTTCCGCCGAAGAAGTACAAACATGAAAACCCTGGCTACACTATTGTCCGTTCTGCTGGCCGTGGCGGCCCATGCGGCCCCAACCGTCTTCGCCGCCGCCAGCACAACCGATGTCATGAAGGAACTGGCCAACGCCTTCGAACAAAGCGGCGGCGGACCGGTTCGCTTCAACTTCGCCTCGTCCGGCGCCCTCGCCCGCCAGATCGATGCCGGAGCCCCGGCGGATCTCTTCGTCTCCGCCAACGGCAAGTGGATGGATTATCTCGAGACCAAGGCGCTGCTCGAAACCGGAACCCGCACCGACCTCGCCCGCAACTCCCTGGTGCTGGTTGTCCCGGAATCGAGCAGCCTTACCTTCGAAGGATTCCCGAAAGACCTGAAGGGCCGCCTCGCCATCGGCGAACCCAAGAGCGTCCCCGCCGGGGCCTATGCCCAGACCGCGCTCGAAGCGTTGAATCAATACGACGCGGTGAAGGCCAAGCTGATCAAGGGCAAGGATGTTCGCACCGTGCTGCTCTATGTTGCGCGCAACGAAGTCGACGCCGG
>NZ_JBFJYW010000156.1:0-8964 GCF_041622395.1 Pontiella sp.
CGCCGGCGGATCGATCGGCGTGTGCGGCTCGTGCGAGCAGACATACATGAAGAAGGGTTTTTCCTTGTTGCGCTTGGACTTCAGCCATTCGCGGGCGTCGTCGACGATCACGTCGCAGTACCAGCCACCGACTTCGCCCAGCGGTTCGCCGTTCTTGATGAAGCGCTTGGGATTGCTCGGGCCGCCATGTGCGGGGAACGAGTTGAGGGTGGTGCCCATCCAGTAGTCGAAGCCCTGCTCGCCGGGGCCGGGGTGCGTGTAGTGGGCGTTCTTCTCCAGCGTGGAGAGATGCCACTTGCCCCAGAAGGCCGTCTCGTAGCCCTTTTCCTTCAGCACTTCGGCGAGGGTCACCTCTTCGTCCTTCAGGAAGGTATCCCGGCTATGGATATAGAAGAAGCCGGAGCGGTAGGGATTGCGGCCGGTCAGCAACGCGGCGCGCGACGGCGAACAGACCGTTCCGCCGGAGTGGCAGTCGGTCATCCGCACGCCTTCCGAAGCGAGCTTGTCGATGTTGGGCGTTTGGATGATCCGGTTGCCGTAGCATCCGAGGTCGCCATAGCCGAGGTCATCGGCCAAAAAGACGATGACGTTGGGGGGTGTTTTCGGTTCGGCATAGCCGGAGACGGCGACGCCCGCGAGAGTCAGCAGCGTTAGTATTTTTTTCATATTCATTTCCTTTGATTAAATTGGAAGCCACCTCGTAGCGGCGGCTCTACCCGGCGCGGCCGGCGGTCATTTGCGAACCAGCGTATAAACCCCACCCTGGACGGTTTCGAACTCCAGCGAGCCATCGCCGTTGCGCTTCGTTGCGATTTCCTGGCCATCCTGCAACACCGCGAACGGTGCGCCATCATCGATGCGGCAGCGCTTGCCCGCCTTCGATAGGATGGCCACTTCGGCCACCCGTCGGTCTTTCCAAACCA
This sequence comes from Pontiella sp., assembly GCF_041622395.1. Lineage (NCBI taxonomy): Bacteria > Pseudomonadati > Kiritimatiellota > Kiritimatiellia > Kiritimatiellales > Pontiellaceae > Pontiella > Pontiella sp. Next base: position 924 of record NZ_JBFJYW010000156.1, read on the forward strand.
TATCCAGCTCGAAGCCGCCGCGAACGCAGACGCCCTCGAACGCGCCGTCGGCCCACTCGGAGGGCAGCGCGGGCAAGAGGTCGATCACGTCTTCGTGCGACTGCACCAGCATTTCGGTGATGCCCGCCGCAACGCCCATGGTGCCGTCGATCTGCAGCGCGGAGCCGCATTGGGCGAACAACTGCGGGCAGCACTGCAATTCCAAGTAGGTCCGGAAGATCTTGTTGGCGCGGTCGCCGTCGTAGAGCCGCGCCCAGAGCGCCATCTTCCAGCCCATCGAGAAGCCCTTGCCGCCGTCGCCGCGCTGTTCGAGCACGGCCTTGACGCCGTCGATGTATTGCGGGGTGCGCTTGGCGGAAATGACGTTGCCGGGATAGAGGCCGTACATGTGGGAGAAGTGGCGGTGCTTGTCTTCCATCTGTTCGAGATCCTCGGTCCACTCCTGCAAGGTGCCGTCCCGACCGATCTTCGGCGGGGCCAGCCGCCGGCGGGCGGCCTGCGCCTGCGGGCCGACGTCGGACGTTTTGCCGAGGATCTTTTCGGCTTCCAGATAGTTGCCGAACAGGTCGGTCAGGATCTGGATGTCCATGGAGGAGCCGTAGCAGATGGTGGTGAAATAATAGTTGCCCGTCACTTCGTCGAAGAAATATTCATAGCCGGGTCCCTTCGGCGGGTTTTCCGGCGAGGTCGACGGGTTGGTCACCAGGTATTGGCCCGACGGATCTTCCACCAGGAAATCGAGGAAGAACTGAACGGAACCCTGCAGCAACGGATAGATTTCCTGCAGGTAGGCTTCGTCCTGCGTGTAGAGGTAGTGGTCGAACAGCTGGTTGCAGATCCACGCGCCGCCGACGGTGAAGGTGCCCCAGCAGGGCCCGTCCATCGGCGCGGCCACGCGCCAGAGATCGGTGTTCTGATGGAACACCCAACCGCGTGCGCCGTAGTGCTCTTTCGCGACCTGCGCCCCTTGGTCGGTCAGCTCCTGCGCCATCTTCTTGAACGGCTCGAAGAATTCGGGGAGGTTGCCGGACTGCGCATGCCAGTAGTTCATCTCGGCATTGATGTTGGTGGTGTATTTCGAATCCCACGACGGATTCATGTCCTCGTTCCAGATGCCCTGCAAGTTGGCCGGCTGCGTTCCGGGCCGCGACGAAGCAATCAGCGCGTAGCGGGCGAAATTATAGCAAAGCGCCGCCATGCTCGGGTCCGCCTTCGTCTGCGCCAACGTCTTGCGCTCATCGGTCGGCAGGAAGGAGCGCTCGTTGGTCGGCAGCGTCAGCGAGACGCGCTTGAAATAGGGGGCATAGTCGGCCACGGAGGCTTCGGCGATTTCGGCGAAGGATTTGCCTTCCACCTTTTTCAGGTCGTCCGCCACCCGCCGGTTCTGGTCGGCGCCGACATCCTGGTAGTTTTTGAAGTTGGAAGCCGCCGCAATGACCAGCGTCACCGCGTCCGCGTTTTCGACGATCAGGAAATCGTCCTCCACCTTCATGGAGCCGCCTTCCGGCATGGCCTGGAGTTCGGCCTTGTAGCGCAGCTTGCCTTCGATGCCCAGATAGTCGGCCGACTTGCCGTTGAGCATCAGGCCGCTTTGGCCAACGCCATCCATCCGGAAATAGTCGGTCGCATAGTTCGAGTGCGCGCTATTGCGGCAACCGCGCAGCTGCGCCTTGAAGGAGAGGTGGCCGGGCTTGCTGGCCGTCAGGCGCACCGCGATCACCTGGTCGGGGGCGGAGGAGAGCACCTCGCGGCGGTAGGTCACGCCGTCGACGGAATATTCCACGCAAACGATGCCGGTTTCCAGATCGAGCCAGCGCTTGTAGCCGGTCACCTTTTCCTGCCCGTCGAAGAACAGCATCAGGTTGGCGAGCGACTGGTATTTCTGCTGCTCCACGGGATAGCCCATGAGCTTTCGGCCAAACAGCTTGTGGGCCTTGATGGGCTCGCCTTCGAAAATATAGTTCTGGATCGTCGGCAACGCCTCGGCGCCGCCCTCGACCACGGTCGAATAGGGCCCGCCCGACCAGCAGGTCTCTTCGTTCAACTGGATACGCTCGTTGCCATGGTTGCCAAAAACCATCGCGCCCAGCCGCCCGTTGCCGACCGGAAGCGCCGCCTGCCAATCCGCGGCGGGCGCCTGGTACCACAGCACGGTGGCCGGGTTGAAATCCTTCGCCTCAATCTTATCCGACATATCCTTCATCGCCTCCGTATTCACTGCAACTCCTGTCATCACGAGCATCGCCACTATGTATTTCATATCCCATCCTTCGCTGAAAAACATGGCATGATTTGACCGCGAAGACGCAACGAATCCTACCTTGCGTGCCCTTGCGTCTTTGCGGTCATAAACAAATGCCTCGATCGATTACTTGTTTCCAACGGGCCAGTCGTCGGTGCGGAACGACGGAGCAGGCAAACCTTCCTGGTTGGCGAGGTTCGGCATGTCCGCATTGCCCCAGCCGTAGCGTACCGCGACCGGCTTGGAGACCCCCGCGGCACGGACGACGACCGTGTCGCCGTCGATCACCGCTTCGGCGTCAACGAACTTCCGGTCTGCGCCGGAAATCGTGAAATGGGTCAGCGCTTCGCCGTCGTTGCCGACGAGCCCGCCGTCGACGTGGTCGAACGCGAGCCGGATCTGGTTGCCTTCGACTTTACAGGCTTTATAGAGCGGGCCCGAATAGACGAGATCGGACTTGCCGTAGGTCTTGGCCAAGGCCAGCAGGGCCAAGCGATGCGCCACGGGTTTTTTCTGCTTCGGGTGGATGTTGGTTTCATCGCCCACGTCCATGGTCACGGCCATGCCGGTGTTGGGCACCGACAGCGCCATGGTTTGCGCTTCGCGCAGAAAGGCGACCGGGATCGGTTCGCTTTTATAGTTAAACGGAGCGATCTGCACATAGTAGAACGGGAAATCGCCGATGCCCCAGCGCGTGCGCCAATCCTGGATCATCGCCGGGAAGAGCGTGCGGTACTGCACGGGGTCCTTCACGTTGGATTCGCCCTGGTACCAGATGGCTCCGCGCAGAGCGAAGGAGACCAGCGGGTTGATCATGCCGTTGTAGAGCACCGCCGGGTTGCGCTGGTTCAGGCCTTGGGGTCGGCCCTGGGCGCTCATATGAAGCACGCCGCTCTCCGCCGCCATCTTCGGATACTCGGCCATCCGCGCATTGAACTCGGGGAACTGCTTGGACAGCGTCTCCTTGGCCACCCAGGTTTCGGCGGACGATCCGCCCCAGTTGACCGAAACCAAGCCGATCGGCACATTCAGTTCTTCATAAAGCTCCCGGCCGAAGAAAAAACCGATGGCGCTGAAGGACAACACGCTGGTTGGATTGCAGACCGACCATTTCGCCTGGACCGAATCCTGCGGTTCCAGGGCAATCACCTGGGCAACCTGGCAGAAGCGGATGTTCGGAAGGTTTGCCGCTTCGACGTCTTCCTTCCAAAAATCGACGCCGTATCCCCGCATTTTCCACTGCATGTTCGATTGCCCGGTGCAGAACCAGACTTCGCCCGAGAGCACGTTTTTCAGCTCGACGGTTTCGCCGCCGCTCTTGACGGTCACGCGGTGCGGTCCGCCCGCCTTGGGGGTTTTGATGGAGGTCTTCCAGCGTCCGTCGGCATCCGCCGTTGCCTCGGCAACCTGCTTGCTCCACGACACGGCGACCGAAACCTTCGCGCCGGGTGCGGCCTGGCCCCAAATCGCGGCATCGGTCTGCTGCTGCAGCACCATGTCGCTGGAAAACAGACTCGCCAGCTTCAGCGATTGCCCCATCGCCGCCGAAACGAACAGCGATGCGACCAAGAAAATTACGGCACGGACTTTTTTCATTCTAACTCCCATGTGAGGAAACCCGACGAGCAGATTCCGGTTTTCGGTGTATGTTCAAAACTTTTTATCACAATGCTGAAAGGCTAACCAAGCGGGGAAGCCGCCGTCTTGTAGGATTCTGGCAGCTCTGTGTAGATTCCCGAGCATTGGCGTCCTCCGCTGCGCGTTGTCTCCCGGACGCGCCTCCGCCGGTTGCCCCTCCCTCCGAAAGCGGCCCCGGCCACCGGTACTACAAATACGTTATTCGCGCTACAATTTCGTGTTTTTACGCTTTTCGTATTTTTTTATTTACGTTGGCAATTATTCCGTACTACAAGCGAATAAAACCAACCAACAACGGAGTGTGTCATGAAAATCGGAGTAGCAAAGGAAATCAAGAAGCACGAATACCGGGTGGGGCTGACCCCGGCCAACGCCAAGGCCTACATCAACGCGGGCCATGAAGTGACCGTGGAAAAGGATGCGGGCGCGAACGCGGGCTTTCCGGACGAAGCCTATGTGGCCGCCGGATGCACCATCGAAGCCGATACCAAGACGCTGTTCGACAACGCGGACATGATCATCAAGGTGAAAGAGCCGCAGCCCTGCGAATACGACCTCTTCCACGAAGGCCAGATTCTCTACACCTACCTCCACCTCGCGGCCGACGAAGCCCAAACCAAGGCGCTGATGGCACGCAAGGTGAAAGCCGTCGCCTACGAAACCATCGAGGAATCCGGCAACCACCTCCCCTGCCTGACGCCGATGAGCGAAATCGCCGGGCGCCTTTCCATCCAGGAAGGCGCGAAATATCTCGAAAAGCCCTACGGCGGCCGCGGCGTGTTGCTCGGCGGCGTACCGGGCGTACCGCGCGGCAAGGTGGCCATCCTCGGCGGCGGCATCGTGGGAACCAACGCGGCCAAGATGGCGATCGGCCTCGGCGCCGACGTGACGGTCCTCGACATCAGCGCCAAACGGCTCTCCTATCTCGACGACATCTTCGAAACCCGCATCACCACCCTCTACAGCAACGAAGAAAACATCGAGCTGGTGCTCAAGGAGAGCGACCTGGTGATCGGCGGCGTCTTGATCCCGGGTGCCAAGGCCCCGCATCTCATCAAGAAAAAACACCTCAAGCTGATGAAGCCGGGCGCGGTCATCGTCGATGTGGCCGTCGACCAGGGCGGTTGCGTGGAAACCACCCGCGCCACCACGCACGACGATCCGATCTTCGAGATCGATGGCGTCATCCACTACTGCGTGGCCAACATGCCCGGCGCAGTTGCGCTGACCTCGACCCTCGCGCTGACCAGCACCACGCTGTACTACGGCCTCGCCCTCGCGAACAAGGGCCTGGAAACCGCCGTCAAGGAATCCGCCGCCATCAAGAAGGGCCTCAACATCTACAACGGCGCCTGCGTCTACGAACCCGTGGCCGACGCCCTGGGCATCGACTACACGCCCGTCGATGAGTTGATCAGCTAAGTACGATTATCCAATAGATGGTCCGACAAAATAATTTCGGACAAAATAATTCCTTGCGGATTGGATCTGTAGAATCATTTTGTCCTTAATTATTTTGTCGAGCCACGGCGTAGTGCCAAGCGTTGGTTCCGAACAATGGGAGTTGGATATGCAGCTAGACGACACGGATTGGAAGATCATTGATATCCTGCGCGAGGCGCATGTCCCGAACAGTGCCATTGCCACCGCGCTGAACCTTTCGGAAGGCGCCATTCGGCAACGGCTGAAAAAGCTCAAGGACTCCGGCGTCATGGTCGTTCGCGGGCTGATCAACCCCGACATTCTCCAAGACCAGCAGATCGCCATCATTGCGGTATCCGTGGCCGAATCCGCACTGCTCGAAAGCAAGGCGGCCGAGATCGCCGAGCTCGAAAACGTCCACTCCGTGATCATCACCACGGGGCGCTTCGACCTGATGGTCGAGATTCTGGTCGACTCCAACAAGGGCCTCGTCCGCTTCCTCACCGAGCAGCTCTCGCAAGTGGCGGGCGTCTCCTCGACCGAAAGCTTCCTCATCCTCAAGGGCTACAACAAATACATCTGACGCTGTTCTTGCTCGGGAAAGTTGAGCAAATTGGCAGGAGCGGATTAGCGGAAGCACAAGCTATGCAAAGGGGCGACTCGACATCCGTTCGACATTGAAGAAGGTTCCCTGCCCCGCCGAACGGATCTAGTTCCGATATTGCCACTGGGGATAGTCGTTTGTGGTGGTGATGCCCGACCTCAGGTTTATGGTTTTATTCATGAGTTCGAGACATTCCGCGCGATAGCCGGAAGGATCGCGTTCCGCCGCGCTTTTCGCCACCCCCATTACGTTGTCCATCGAAAACGCCCCGATCCGGTTCGAGCCGCGCAGATGCATCCCGAAGGCGGCGACGGCGGTTGCCCAGCGGAACGACGCATCCATGGAATCCGGCTGATAGGCACTTTGGTCCAATTCAAAGGTCAGCAGCTTGCTTTTCGACTCTTCCGGCTCCTTGTAGCGCAGTTTGAGCGTCAGCAGCTCCGAACTATCGACCGCAAACTCGGTCGATTCGGGCTGGGTATATTTCAACGGCACGCCGTCTTCCGTGGCCGGAGCGTCGGCAGGCACCAGCTCGTAGAGCGCCGTGACCTGATGCCCGGCGCCGATCTCGCCGGCATCCTTGGTGTCGTCGGCAAAATCGCGGGCGGCCAGCTTGCGGTTTTCATAGCCGATCAAGCGGTATGACCGGATCAACGCCGGATTGAATTCAATCTGGATCTTCACGTCTTTGGCAATGGTTACCATGTTGGCGGTCAGTTGCTTAACGAGCACTTTTTCCGCTTCGCGTTCGGAGTCGATGTAGAAATAGTTGCCGTTCCCCTTGTTGGCCAGCATTTCCATTTTGGCGTCCTGCAGGTTTCCGGTTCCAAAACCAAGCACGCTCAGGAAGACGTTGCTTTTGCGCTTTTCCTCGATCAGCCGTTGAAGGGCGTCGATATTGGAGATGCCCACATTAAAGTCGCCGTCCGTGGCCAGGATTACGCGGTTGACGCCATCCTTGATAAAATGATCGCTCGCGAGACGGTAGGCCAGTTCAATGCCCTGGCCCCCGGCGGTCGATCCTCCGGCCTTCAACCGATTCAGTGCACCGATGATGGTTTCCTTTTCCATGGCCGACGTGGAATCCAGCACCACGCCCGACGATCCCGCATAGACGACGATCGCCACGCGGTCCCTTTCCCCCAATGCGCGTACCATTTTTTCAAACCCTGTTTTAAGCAACGGCAGTTTGTCGGCGGAATTCATCGAGCCCGAAACATCGAGCAGGAACACCAGATTGGAGTCGCGCCAGTCCTCGTCCGCGAGCTTCCGGCCTTGCAGGCCGATACGTAGCAAGCGATGTTCGTTGTTCCACGGACAATCGGTCAGCGCCATCGACGTTGCGAAGGGGCGGGTTCCTTTGGGGTCCTCATAATCATATTCGAAATAGTTGATCATCTCCTCGATCCGCACCGCGTCTTTCGGCGGCAACCGTCCGCCCGCCAAATAACGGCGGACGTTGGCATACGAGGCCGTATCTACATCGATCGAAAACGTAGAAAGCGCTTTGTCCTTCGAATGGTTAAACTCGTTCTCCACGATCGCCGCATAGTTTTCGCGGCTGGGTGGCGGATTCCACGCCAGCGACACATCACTCATGGCCTGGGCACGCGAGGATCTCTGCATCCGAACTTCATTGCTCGCAAGCTTTTGAGCCGAGCGATTGAGATATTCCATGGCCTCACGGTTATAGGGATCTTCAGCAAGCGCAGCCTCGAAGGCCGCTTCGGCCTTGGCATAATCGCCGCTTCTGTAAAAAGCCAGTCCTCGAGCCATCAGGTCTTTGGAGGCGGTTGAGGATGACGGTTCCAGATTGTCGGACTTAATTTGTTTCGGCGTTCCGGTGAAAAGTGGCTTGGGATATTCGACTTGCAAGGGGACGAGTTTCTCGTCAGTCGCCACGACCGGGGCTGGTTGCGCCGGAGTTGCAGGTTGGGCTGTGGGTTTGGCAACTTCGCTGAACAGGCCTTCGTTTTCCGCGCTTGGTTTTTCGGATTCAACCAACGTCCAGTCGAAACCGAGTTCTTCCAATGCACCGTCATCGTACTCAACAAATTTTGCTTCGATCTCAACATTCTGGGATGCCTCCTGCTTCGCCTGACGCACAACTTCTTCTGCGTAGTCGGATCGTCCCC
>NZ_JBFJYW010000157.1:0-8945 GCF_041622395.1 Pontiella sp.
CTGGCATTCCAGGATGCCCAGCTTGGGCGTTCCGGATTCGATGACTTCCCGGTCGTCGGCAAGATACCGGTCCGCCTGCTGCTTCCAGCAAAAGTCGTAGTCGGTTTTCCCGACGATCTCATCCGGATGTTCCAGCCCGGCATCGCGCACCACATTGAGGTTGCAGCCCAGAAAAGCCGAGTTGAGATCCTTCCACCACACGCGCTCGTGCATGGTATCGATGATGCTGCGCAACAGCTGGTGCGATTCTTCGAGCGCGCGTTCGGCCTGCTTGCGGGCGGTAAGGTCGCGCGCACTGCCCAGCACGACCGGCCGGCCTTCGATGTGGACGGTCATGCACGAAATCTCGACCGGGATCGCGGTGCCGTCCTTGTGCCGCACGAGAAACTCGGCCGGCGGCACTTGCTCGCCCTGGGCAAGTTCCGCAAGGTTCGCGGCCGCGGTCGCGCGGGAGCCTTCGTCCAGGATGCCGAACTCCAGCATAGGGAGGCCAACGAGCTCCTCGCGCCGATAGCCGACCATCTGCTCGGCCGCCTGGTTGCCATCGATGAAACGGCCGTCGAAATTGATCAGGAACTCGGCATCGGGGGCCTGTTCGAACAGGATGCGGAAGCGTTCTTCGCTCTCCCGCAACTCGGCGGTGCGCTCCGCGACGCGCCTTTCCAGCCCTAGGTTCAGCAAAGACAGCTTGGTTTCGCTCTCCTTCAACGCCAGTTCAATCTCCTTGCGCGCGGTGATGTCCATCACAACGCCGTTCGAACGGACCGGCCGGCGGCGGTCGCCTTCGCCCTCGAAGGTCACCCGGCCCTTCATCAGCACCCAGCGCACGGAGCCGTCGGCCCGGACGATGCGATGCTCGTGCTCGACCGCGCCGTTGCCGGACGGATCGTACGAACGCCGGATCCATTCGCCTACTTCGGCGGCATCCTGCGGGTGGATGAACGAGGGTACCGTACCGGGTTTGTGCGCCGGCGGCACATCCGCCGCGAGGCCGAAAATCGCCCGCATTTCCGGCGACCAGAAGACCTCGCCGGTGGCCAGGTTGGCCTCGTAGGTTCCGAAGCGGCCGGCCTGCGCCGCCATGCGCAGCCGTTCCACGCTCCGGCGCAGCTGCTCCTCGGCGCGCTTGCGCTCGGTGATGTCCTCCAGGCAGACCAGCACCCGCTCTTCGCCAAGCAGGTCCAAAAACGCCGTCGAGACGAGCACCCACATGGGGATCACGCCGCCCTCGGCGCTGTAGGGGATGGGCGCTTCGACGCCATGGTGAGGCTGGCGCGTTTCGAAGGTTTCCTGCACGACGTTGCGCACCACGCAAGCCTGGCAGTCGGGACCGAACCCGCAGCCTGCCGGATCGTCAAACGCATGGACGCAGCGCAACGCTTCGCCGCCGCGGAGTCCGAGCGCTTCCTGTTCGGCGCGGCGAGCCATGTCCAGCGCCGCCGAGTTAATCTTGCGAACGCGCCTTTCGCGATCCACCACCATCATCGGCAGCGGGGCGTCGTGGAAAACCGCGAACAGCTCTTTCTGGGCCACCACGCGCTCCGTTACATCGCTCAGGGTTACAAAACTTCGTTCGAGGCGATGCGCCGCATCCAGGCGCGGGGCGCATTCGACGCGGGCCATGAACAAGGAGCCGTCGGCGCGTTGCAGCGTCAGGTCGGCGCCGTGCTTTTCAGGATGCTCCGCCAGCTGTTGGCGGAGGTGTTCCCAAACCGGGCGCGAATCCAGGTGGATGAATTCGGCAAAGGTGCGGCCGACCGGCAGCTTGCCGCGCTCCAACCCCAGCAGGGCCGCTGCGGTAAAGTTGGCTTCATGGATGCGGTTTTCGGCATCGAGCGTCAGGTAGCCGACCGGCGCAAAGTCGTAGAGTTCCGCATAGGCATCGCGCGAACGGGCCAGTTCGGTTTGCGTCTGGAGCAACTCCTTGTTCTGCATCTGCAGCTCGACCTGATGGACGTCGAGTTCGTGCAGCAGTTGCTGCACCTCCACCGTCGAAAGAACCGGAACCTCCAGCGGATTCTTCCGCAGCAGCTCCTCGGCACGTTTTCTCAGTTCGCTAGACATCGGATTTCGTTCAACCTCTTAATGGGTGTTTTCCTTCATCGAAAACCGGAACATTGCCGCCAGCCCGGTTCCGCGTCCAGCCCGAGGGCCAAGCCCGGTTCATTCGCAACGGCTTGCGTGGTCTTCGCGTTCATCCTTCGCCTTCACAATTGCGCCCAATCCCCTTAATTCCCGGCGCAAAGTAGGCAAGAATATAAGTTTCAAGTCAAGTACTACGCCAGTGGCATCACGATTTATGCGCTCGAATTTCCTTCCGGGCGAGTTTGTTCTGTTCATTCCGGTCGGCGGATTTTATCTTGTTGTTTTTTCAGCCGTTGGGGGTCGTTTTCCGTGAGTACCGTACCGTTTTGCCATCTGCATTTCCATACCTGCTACAGCCTGCTGGACTCCGCCGTGAAGGTGAAGCCCGCCATGCAGGCGGCGAAAGACATGGGGATGGAATACCTGGCGCTGACCGACCACGGCGTGCTGTTCGGCGCGGTGGAGTTCTATAAGGCGGCCTATGCGGCGGGGATCAAACCGATCATCGGTTGCGAGGTCTATTTGGCGCGCCACGGGATCGAGGAGAAGTCGTCCCAACGCAACAACATGCACCTGGTGCTGCTGGCGGAGACGCAGGAGGGCTATGCCAACCTGGTCCGGCTGGTGTCGCTGGCCCACCTCGAAGGGCAATACTACAAACCGCGCATCGACAAGGAGATGCTCAAGAAATACGCGAAGGGGCTGATCGGGCTGTCGGCCTGCCTGCGCGGCGAGGTGACGGAGGCCTGCAAGGACGGCGATCTCGACAAGGCCGAGGCGCTGGCGCGGGAATACACCGACATCCTCGGCCCCAACAACTTTTTCCTGGAGCTGCAGGACCACGGGCTGGCCGACCAGAAGATGGCCAACCTGAACATCCTGGAGATTGCCAAGCGCACCGGATTCCCGCTGGTGGCGACGAACGACGTCCACTATATCCGCCAGGAGCACGCCGAGGCGCACGATGTGCTGATCTGCCTCCAGCGCGGCGATCTGGTGGCCGACACCACGCGCCACCGCTACGAGGGCGACCAGTTTTACATGAAGAGCGGCGAGGAGATGGCGGCGCTGTTTCCCGACCACCCCGAAGCCATCTCCAACACGGTCGAGATCGCCAAGCGCTGCAACGTCGAATTCTTTTTCCCGGAAAAGGCGGAAGACCTCCACTTCCCGTTCTTCCCGCTGCCGGACGGCTTCGACTCGGACTACGACTACCTCGTCCACCTCGGCAAGGAGGGGCTGAAGAAGCTCTACGGCATCGAGGATCTGGACCACCCGAAGGACGACTACGAACAGACGATCAACGAGCGCTTCTACTACGAAGTGAGCGTGATCAAGAAGACCAACTACATCAACTATTTCCTGGTGGTGGCCGACTTCATCCAGTGGGCGCGCCGCCAGGGCATTCCGGTCGGCCCGGGCCGCGGCTCGGGCGCGGGATCGCTGCTGGCCTACTCGCTGGCGATCACGACGATCGAGCCGCTGAAATACAACCTCATCTTCGAACGCTTCCTGAATCCGGACCGCGTGTCGCCGCCGGACTTCGATATCGACTTCTGCCCGACCAAACGGCAGGAGGTGATCCAGTACGTGCGCGATAAATACGGCGAGGATTGCGTTGCGCAGATCATCACCTTCGGGACGCTCGGCGCCAAGACGCTGATGCGCGACCTCGGCCGCGTGCTGGAGATTCCCCTGCCCTACTGCGACCGCCTGGCCAAGATGATTCCCGACACGCCGGGCACCAACCTGGAAAAGGCGCTGGCCGAAAGCCCGGAGTTCAAGCAGGCGACCGACACGGAGCCGGATGCGCGGCGCATCATGAAGTATGCGCGCCTGCTCGAAGGGTTGCCGCGCCATACGGGCATGCACGCGGCGGGCGTGGTGATCGGCGAAAAACCGCTGATCGAGATTATCCCGCTCACCCGCGAGCCGAAGGAAAAGCTGATCGTCGTCCAGTTCGAGAAGGGGCCGACCGAGGAGATCGGCCTGCTGAAGATGGACTTTTTGGGGCTGAAGAACCTGACGATCATCTACGAGGCGTGCGCGCTGATCAAACGCAACCACGGCGTCGACGTCGATCCCGAAAAGCTGGACATCGAGGACAAGAAAACCTTCGAGCTGCTGGCCAAGGGCGACACGGTCGGGGTGTTCCAGTTGGAATCGGGCGGCATGCGCGACACGCTGCGGCAGGTGAACCCCGACTGCATCGAGGACATCATCGCCATTCTGGCGCTCTACCGGCCGGGCCCGATGCAGTTCATCCCGACCTACACCAAGCGCAAGCACGGCCAGGAAAAGGTGGAATACGACCACCCGATCCTCGAACCGATCCTGAAAGAGACGAACGGCATCATCGTCTATCAGGAACAGATCCAACAGGCCGCCCGCGACCTCGCCGGCTTCTCGCTCGGCGAGGGGGACATCCTGCGCCGCGCCATGGGCAAGAAAAAGCCCGAAGTGATGGCGCAGCAGCGCGGCAAGTTCGTCGAGGGCTGCAAAACCACCAACGACATCGACGAAAAGCTGGCCAACAAGATTTTCGACAACATCACCGAATTCGCGAAATACGGCTTCAACAAGTCGCACTCGACGGCCTACGGGTTCGTGACCTACCAGACCGCCTGGCTCAAGGCGCACTATCCCGCCGAATTCATGGCCGCCCTGCTCTCGGGCGAAATGGGCAACTCCGACAAGCTGACCGGCTTCATCGCCGAGTCCAAGGAGATGGGCATCGACGTGCTGCCGCCGAGCGTCAACGAATCGATCGGCCGCTTCAACGCGGTTCAGGACGGCTCCGGCATCCGCTTCGGCCTGGCGGCGATCAAGGGCGTCGGCGAAGGCGTCGTCGAGGAAATCGTGAAGGAACGCGACGAAAACGGCCCCTTCGAAGGGCTGATGGACTTTTGCGCGCGCATCACCTCCGCCAACAAGAAGGTGATCGAAAGCCTGATCCGCTCCGGGGCGTTCGACTTCTGCGGCATCCACCGCGCCCGGCTCTTCAACGGGATCGACATCTGCATCGGCCGCGCCGCCGAGGCGCTCAAGGACAAGGCCGCCGGGCAGTGCTCGATGTTCGATATGCTCGGGGCCGCCGAGGAAAGCGGCAGCGGTTCCGACGAGGAGTTGCCGGACGTCAAGCCCTGGAGCGAGTCGGACATGCTCGCGGCCGAAAAGGAGCTGATCGGCTTCTTCATTTCGGGCCATCCGCTGGCGCGCCATGAGTGGGAACTTGAAAAGTTCGCGCTCAAGCGCATCAAGGACATCCAGCAGCTCTCCGCGGGCGAACGCACCCGGGTGGGCGGAATGGTTACCGAAATGCGCAAGCTCTACACCAAAAAGGAGCAGAAGCCCATGGCCACCTTCCGCATCGAGGGGCTCGAGGGGGCGATCGGCGCCATTATTTTCCCGGGCGCGTTCGAGCAGTACGGGCACCTGCTCGTCGACGACGCCACCGCCATGTTCGGCGGCATCATGATGGAAGAGGATAGCGGCGACCTGAAATTCCAGGTGATGGAAATCTTCCCGCTCGAACAGGCCGCCGGCATGTTCTGCGACCGCGTCAGCATCCATCTGCCGGAAATGGGCGTGAACGATCAGGTGATGGCCCTGCTCAAGGACGCGGTGCTCGAACACCGCGGCAGCACCCCGCTGACGCTCTGCATCGAATTCGTCGACGGCCCCAAGGTTTTCCTCGAAACCGATGCCGACTACAAGGTGCGCCCCTGCGCCGGGTTCGAGCGCAGGGTCGAACAAACCATCGGCGAAGGGCTCGTCTACATCGCCGCCAAATCCGACGCGCAGAAATATCCGCCCAAGCCGCGCAAGTGGGAAAAGCGGAAGGGTTGACGCCGGATTATGGTTGCCAACGCGGCGCCGCCCATTCGTAATGCATCTTCATGAAATACCGACCCAAACACATCGTTGAATACCTCCTGCTCGCCGGGGCGGGCGGGCTCGTCCGCCTGCTGCCGCTGCGCGTGGCGCTGGGCCTGGGCTGGCTGGTGGCCGCCGCCATGCACTACCTCGGCGGCTTCCGCCGCCAGGAAGCCCTGCGGCGCCTGACCGAGGTCTACGGCGATCGTTTCAGCGCGAAGCAGCGGCGGCGCATGGCCTGGATTTCGTGGCGCAACCTCTGCTTCAACGCCGTGGAGGCCATCCGCTTTTCGAAACTGACGCGCGAGGACGTCCAGCGGCAGCCGCTCGCCCAGGAAGCGCCCCGGCTTTCCAAAGCCCTCGAGGAAGAGCAACACGGCTATATTTTCGCCACCATCCACATGGGCAACTGGGATATGGCGGGCGTCACGGCCGACCTCATGGGAATTCCGATTTTTTCGATTGCCCGCCGCCAGAAAAACCCGCTTACGGATGCATACCTCAACCGGGCCCGCAATGCGTTCGACATGGAGGTCATCCTGAACGATTCCAAGGTCCTCAAGGGCGTCATCCGCCGCATCAAGCAGGGCAAGGTGCTGGCCATTCTGCCCGATGTGCGCAACCGCACCGAGGCCTTCCCCATCCGGTTCCTCAACGGCGAAGCCAACCTGGGCGCGGGCGTTGCGCTGTTTGCCCGGCAATGCAACTGCCCCATCTACCCGGCGGTGGTCCGCCGCGTCGGCTGGACCCGGCATGAGGCCGTCGTCTTCGACCCGATCCGGCCCGACCCCACCCTGGAAAAAACCGAGGACTGGAAGCGCATCATGCAGCAGATGATGGATCTGTTTAACGAAGAGATCGCCAAAACGCCGGAGCAGTATTTCTGGTACAACAAGCGCTGGGTGCTTGACCCGATTTGAAAAAACCCAACCTCAAGGAGCCCTTCCATGTTCATTGTACACGTAGTCATCCACGTCAACCCCGAGAACCGTGAAGACTTCATCGCCGCAACATTGTCAAATGTTGAGAACTCGATCCTTGAGCCCGGCATCGCACGATTTGATTTTCTTCAGGATTCCGACCCCTGCCGGTTTGTTTTGGTGGAGGTCTACCGCACGCCCGATGACGCCGCCGCCCACAAGGCAACTCCACACTATCTGGTATGGCGCGACACCGTGGCCCACATGATGGCCGAACCGCGGTCGAGCACCAAATACACGAACATTGCCCCCGACGAGGCCAGCTGGGACGCCCATCCACCGATACGACCGGCAACATAACGCCGCCCGCCGAAGCGCCGGCATCTACGCCAGCTTCCGCAGCCCCCCCATGTAGGGCCAAAGGGCTTCCGGCAGATCGATGCTGCCGTCTTCGTTCTGGTAGTTTTCCATGATCGCGATCACGAGACGCGGCAACGCGACGCCGGACCCGTTGATGGTGTGGACGAAGGTCGGCTTGCCGTCTTCGTTGCGGTAGCGGATGTTGGCGCGGCGCGCCTGATAATCCTTGAAGTTCGAGCAGGAGGAAACCTCCAGCCACTTGTCCTGGGCAGGCGCCCAAAGTTCGATGTCGTAGCACTTGGCGGCGCTGAACCCGAGATCGCCCGTGCAGAGTTCGATGACGCGGTAGTGCAGGCCAAGCAACTGGAGCACCTTCTCCGCGTCGAGCGTCAGCTTTTCGTGCTCCTGCTCGGAGGTTTCGGGCGTGGTGAACTTGACCAGCTCCACCTTGTCGAACTGGTGCACGCGCAGCAGGCCGCGCGTGTCCTTGCCGGCCGATCCGGCCTCGCGGCGGAAACAGGGCGTGTAGGCGGTGTGCAGGATCGGCAGCTCCTTATCCAAGATTTCCTGGGCATACATGTTGGTGACGGGCACCTCGGCGGTCGGAATCGGATAGAGGCCATCGAGCGGAACCGTGTACATGTCTTCGGCAAACTTCGGCAGCTGCCCGGTGCCGGTCATGGTCTGCGCGTTGCACATGAACGGCGGGGCCACCTCAATGTAGCCGTGCTGCTCGGTGTGCAGGTCGAGCATGAACTGGATCAGTGCGCGTTCCAGCTTGGCGCCCTTGCCAATGAAAAGCGGAAATCCGGAGCCGGAAAGCTTTGCGCCGCGCTCGAGGTCGAACAGCCCCAGCTCGGCTCCCAGATCCCAGTGCGGCTTCGGCTCGAACCCGAATTCTTTCTTCTCGCCCCAGGAACGGATCAGCGGGTTGTCTTGCTCGGTCAGCCCGACGGGAGTGGTGCTGGACGGCTTGTTCGGGATGTAGAGCAGGCCTTCACGGAGTTTGGCTTCAACCTCGCGCAGCTCTTCATCGAAGGCCGAGATCCGATCGCCCATTTCGCGAACCTGCGCCTTGATCGCTTCGGGGTCCTTCCCCTCTTTGATCATCAGGCCGATGCTCTTCGAAATCCGGTTGCGCTCCGCCTTCAGCTCCTCGCCCTCGGCCACGATGGCGCGGCGGCGGTCGTCGAGCGCAATGACCGCATCGATGTCGGCGTCGGCGTTGCGGTTTTTCATGGCGGTTTTCACCGCATCGGCATTTTCACGAACAAATCGAATATCCAGCATATCAGCATCCCCGTTGAAGCGGCACCGCCGCATCGGTCATCATGGTTCCTGGCCATTGGTGCTCGGGGCAGCGCCCCGGCAGCAATCGCGATTAACGTCTCAACCGCTGCGGCATTGACGCGGCAGATCGAAAATAGGGGCGTATTATTCGCCTATTGCTCCACGGTTTGGAAGCGGGAATTCGCATTTTTCCCAATCGTTCCCACTGCACCCGCCCCGAAACCGAGGAGATCGTCATGAACTTCCTCGACCAACAGCCCGACTTCCGGCTCGACCCGTTCACCAACCCGCTCACGGGCGAACCGACCAACGGCCAGCTGCAAATCTGGCCGTGGGATGCCGGCGGCGACGGCATGTTCATCGCCCGCTTCAAAAAAACGAAATAATGCGGCCTAATTAGACAACAAGGAAACC
>NZ_JBFJYW010000158.1:0-8925 GCF_041622395.1 Pontiella sp.
AATCCGAGCAAGATCGATGCGCTCGAGGAGATGATTGCCAAGTTCAAGATCATCGAGCTTGTTCGCACGGGCAAGGTCGTTATGAGCCGCGGGCAGGACCTGACCTAGCCCGGCGGCCGAATGCCATGAAAAAGGGCGGGATATCCCGCCCTTTTTCTTTAGATCGCCTGTTGCATCAGGATCACTTCATCGCTGGTGGTGTGGAAGCGGCTGTCGATGCCCTGGTTGGTGGGGCAGCCCACGATTTCGATCAGCTCCCGCATCAGGAATTTGAGGTGCTCCCCGCTGTTGGAGGCCAGGCCGAGCAGGTCGCGTTGCTCGTCGGTGATGTCGCCGACATAGCCGTGCAACATCATTTCCAGCGAGGCATTGATGGCGGTAAGCGGCTGCATCAGTTCCTGGGCAACCTCGGAGAGGGCGGCGAGCAACTCCTTTTGGTTCATGTTTCGCCCTTGCCCTCCAATGGTTCCGATGTCGTCTTCCTTCAGGTGCTGCGACAGGACATCGAGTTTTTCCTTGGTGGTGTAGATGGTGTCGTCGAGGTTGTCACTGGCTTCGCCCAGCAGGTCCTTGACCGTGGCGCCGTCGGTGCTTTTCGACTTCATCAGGTTTTCGAGTTTTTCGAAAACGTTGGCCAGCGTGTTGATGCCATCGGCGATCGGCGGACTGGATGGGTTGCCCGTATCTTTGTTTCTGTTCACCACGATGCGGCGCCACTCCGTGGCGGGGAAATCGGATTCGGAAAGCAGGTCCTCCGCCGCGCCGACGCCATGGCTCTTGACATAGGCCTGGAGCTCTTCCTTGTTGCGTTCGATGGCATCGCGGTGCTCCATGTATTGCGCGGCCGCCATCTCGAAGCCGAGGTTTTCATCCATTTCGCGGATGGCCTGTACGATTTGGCGGTCCAGTTCCGGGTTGGAGTCGCCCGTCAGGTCGCGCATGCGGTCGAGTACGCTCTCCTCCAGCAACAGCAGCGCCTTGCGGAGGTCGGCCATGCCGTCGGCGGTTTTAAACGCGGGTTGCTGCCGCAGTCCGTTGAAGGTTCGCCGCAGGCACCCGAGCACCACGTCGCCAAGCGATTCGCCGGAGAGCTCCGAGACGGACTGGCGAACCGCAACGGATTCCAAGATCATTTTTCCCAGCTGGGCGGGATCGGCGGCCAGTTCGCGCAGCTGTTCGCCGATCTCCCCTTCGGAATCGGCTTCGATATCACCTTTGAGAAAAGCGACGATCTGTTCGACGTGGATATCCGGACCGCGGCCTTCGCCGGAGCCGGCGCCGCCTTCGTCGAGTTCTTCATCCAGCACCAGTATGCCGTTGCTGCTTAAGCCGGCGAGATCCGAGGTGTTCGCCACCGTTTGGCCGCTGCGGACGGCCGCGAAGCGGGTCTCTTCCGACGAAATATGGTTGAGCTGGGACTGTTGCATGCCGGTCTCGAAGACGGCTGCATCCTTGCTCGAAAGCAGGTCGGCGAGCTGTGCCACTTCTTGCTCGGTGATGCCGCTATCGATCTTAAGGCCCGTAATCCGAAGCCGGGAGAGTCTGCGTTCGAGCGATTTAAGCAGAACGCCGTCCGCATTGACCGTCACCTCGTCCACGGTCAGGTTGCCGTTGAATGCGCCGATGATCACCTTCTTGCGGGAGGAAAAAAGCCGGGACATGGAGTCCATTGCCGTGGAGGCGGCCTGTTGGACGGCGGGGTGGTTTTCCCCGTAGGTCGTGATGATGTTGATCGTGCGGCTCAGCTCGGTCAGGGCCTTTTGCAGATCAACATCCTCGATGGATTTGGTAGGGGGGAGTTCTCTGTTTTCTACGGTCATCGGGTTCTCGCGGTTAATACGGCTTCGGTTGTTGCCGCAAGTTTAGCACGAAGCATGCCGATAGCGGGTTCGAGGCCGGATCGTCGGGTGGAATGCGAGGTTTCCGCAGAGGCCGGCGCAAAAAAAACAAAAACCCCTGTATCGTTGTAGGATGACAGGGGTTTTTGGCGGTCGTTGTTTCGGGGAAATACTACGGGACCCGTTCCAGCACGAACCCGGTTCGCGACGGGATGTAGAGGTGGATCTGGTTGCGGTCGTTTGCCCCGTCGTGGAAGCTCGTGCCCGTGTAGGTTTGCTCGCCCTGGACAATGTCGTGGCCCCCGAATTCCGGGGCATCGGTGTTCAGGAGCAAGCGATACTTGCCCGGGGTGCAATCCACCGGATAGTCCGTGAACGACTTGACCGGATGGAAGTTGAAAACGAACAGCAGTCCCTGGCGCTCGAAGGCCATCGTCTTGTCGCCTTCGTTGATCAGCCGGAAGATCGGGGCTTCGGTTCCAAGGGTTCCGCGATCGCGGACGAGGTTGACCATCGCCTCGTCGAAATCGGCCAGGAAGTGGAACTTGAGGGTCGGATCGTCGCGCAGGTTCCATTGGCGGCGGGCATACTGGTAGGACCAGCCGTTGCCTTCGCGCGGGAAGTCGATCCACTCCGGGTGGCCGAATTCGTTGCCCATGAAGTTGAGATAGCCGTGGCCCGCCGCGCCCAGGGTGGAGAGCCGCGCCATCTTATGCAGCGCAATCCCGCGATCGACCACGAGGTTTTGCGCCTCGAGATGCATGTTGTAGTACATCTCTTTGTCGATCAGCTCGAAGATGAAGGTCTTGCCGCCCACCAGTGCCTGGTCGTGCGATTCGACATAGCTGATGACCTGTTCGTCGGCGCGGTGGCTGGTCAGCTCGTGATAGAGCCAGCCGATGTTCCATTCCTCGTCCGGAATGTCGTTGGCCAGCTTGAACCAGCAGTCCGGGGCGCCCATGGCCAGGCGGTAGTCGAAGCCGCAGCCGCCTTCTTCGAGCGGGGCGCCAAGGCCGGGCATGCCCGAAACGTCTTCCGCAATGGTGATGGCGGAGGGGCGGACTTCGTGGATCAGTTTGTTCGAGAGCGCGAGATAGGCAAAGGCGTCCACGTCCACCGACCCATCGAAATAGTTTTCGTAGTTCCCGAAGCCGGTTCCGAGGCCGCGGTGGTGGTAGAGCATGGAGGTGACGCCGTCGAAGCGATAGCCGTCGAATTTGAATTCGTCGAGCCAGTAGCGGGCGTTGGATAGCAGGAAGTGGAGGACCTCCGTTTTGCCGTAGTCGAAGCAGCGCGAATCCCAGGCTTCGTGCTCGCCGCGGTCGCCTTCGTGGAAATACTGGTACAGCGTCCCGTCGAAGCGCGAAAGCCCCTCCTCTTCGTTCTTCACGGCGTGCGAATGGACCAGATCCATGATCACGGCCAGTCCGGCCTCGTGGCAGGCGTCGATCAGTTCCTTCAGCTCCTCGGGGGTTCCGAAGCGCGAGGAGGCGGCGAAATAGTTGGAGACGTGGTAGCCGAACGAACCGTAGTAGGGGTGCTCCATGATGCCCATGAGCTGCACGGTGTTGTAGCCCATCTCCACAATGCGCGGCAGGATCTTTTCCTTGTATTCGAGGTAGGAGCCCACCTTGGCTTCTTCCTGCGCCATGCCGATGTGCGATTCGTAAACCAACGGCGCGCCGATCGGGGTCGCCGGGTTGACGAAGGTCCACTCGTACGGCTTTTCCGGCCGCCAGACCTGCGCCGTGAAGATATGGGTTTCCGGATCCTGCACCGCGCGGCGCGTGTAGGCCGGAAGCCGCTCGCCTTCGCCGCCGGGCCAATACATTTTCAGCTTGTAGAGCTGTCCGTGTTTGATCTTGTCGGCGGGCAGTTCGATCTCCCAAACCCCGTTTCCGTCGCCGTAGTTCAGCGCGAACTCGTCGAGTTGCTGCCATCGGGAAAAATCGCCGACCAGGTAAATGGCGGTGGCGTTGGGTGCCCACTCGCGGAAGATCCACTTTCCGTCGCGGAAGTGCAGCCCGTAATACTCGTGCGCGTTGGCAAACTCATCGAGCGTCATGTGGTTGCCCGTCAGCCGTTCCTCCACCCAGCGGATATGATCGGCGCGCTGGTGGAGCTGGCCAAGATAGGGCGCCAGCCACGGGTCGTCGCAAAGCTTTGCGAGGTTGGGATCTCTCATAGGGTATCCTGGTTGGGTTTGGCAAATACCTCGTCCACCAATGGGCGGTTGAGCATTTGCTGGTAGATGTCGATATAGGCTTGGGCGGTCACTTCGTGGTTGAAATGTTGCTTGCTCTCCTTCATCACGCGGCCGACCTGCGTGCCGCGCGTGTGGAGGTCGAGCGCGTGGAATTCCATGGCCTGGTCGATCGCCCAGGCCAGGCCGGCGCCATCGTAGGTCTCGAACAGGAAGCCGTTGCCCGTGCCTTTTCCGGTATCCATTTGGCTGACCGAGTCGTGCAGGCCGCCCGTGTCCCGGGCGATCGGCAGCGATCCGTAGATCGCGCCGGTCATCTGCGGCAGGCCGCAGGGTTCGAACAGCGAAGGCATCAGCATGAAATCCGATGCCGCAAAGCCGATGTGCGAGAGCCCTTCCTCGAAATTGCAGACCGCGACGCGGCTGTATAGATCGTGGAGGTGGACGATGTCGTGGAAGACCTGCTGATAGCCGCCGTTGGCCACGAACACGATCTGGAGTCCGCGGTCCCAGTATTTGTCGATCGTGGCATAGAGGATGTCGGATAGGAGTTGGCACCCCTTCTGGACCGGATCGAGCCGCGACGGCCAGAACAGCATCGGGGCATCCGGATTGATCTGCAGGCCGAGGCGCTCCTGCAGCCAGGTCTTGTTGGCGCGCTTGGCCTCGTAATGGTCGAGCACTCCATAGCGCTGGATCAGGAAGTCGTCCGTTTCCGGGTCGCAGGAGGAATCCGGCGAGTTCAGAATGCCCGCCGCGCAGCCCGCATGGAATTTGCTCGCCACTTCCCATTGGATGTTGCCCGGAACAAAGTCGTGCGCATTGTCGACGATCTCCTTCAGGAACGTGGGGCTGACCGTGTTGATGAAATGCGAAGAGAAGATGCCGCTGCACAGGAAGTCGACCGGGTTGTTGTCGCGCGCCTCGAAATAGTTGGCCGAAGGCCAGCCGTAGAACAGGTTGCTCCAGAACTCGGCGGCATCGATGCCGCGGTCCTCGATATGCGCCAGCGTGGTTTTCACCGTGTGGATGTTGTGGAAGGTGAAGAGGCTCGGGATGCCCAGCATGCGTGCTTCGCCGGGAATCAGCCCCGTCATCCAGTCGTTGCAGTGGATCAGGTCCGGTTTCACGGTCGGGATAATGTTGTTGATCACCTCGCGCTGGAAGGCGAGAGAGATCTTCAGGTCGGTCTCCTGCGAGTTGCTGTAGACCCGGTCCTGGTAGTAGAAGATGCGGTCCTCGGCCAGGTGGATGCGATCGTCGGGCAGCTTGCTCTTGTAGATCAGCAGTTCGTTGTCGATGAAACCGCCGATGTCGACGTGGAACATCTTGCGGTAGTGGGGAAGCGCCACGTGGACATCCGCGCCGAGTTCGTAAAGTGCCGAAACCAACGACGCCGAAACATCCGCCAAGCCGCCTGCCTTGGCCGAAAGTTTGTTCGTCATGTTGCCCATGCCTTCCGGCAAATAGGTGATTTCCGGTGTGACGATTAGGATGCGCGGTGATTTGTTCCCGTTGTTGGTCGCCGCTTTTTCTGTCGATGTTTTTTTTGCAGGCATTTGCACGTTCCCCTCATTCGCTATTGTGATGAATGAAATAGTACCCGGATGCCCCTTGCAAGGATATTGTTGGCCCTTTAGTTGTTTGACATTCCCGAGGAACTTGGCCTTCTGGTTTAGGCTCTCGAAAGTTTTTGCATTTGACGGGGTCGCGCGGAAATTCTTCCATATCGATCCGACCGCGGTCTATGCCTTGAGTTGCTTCACCACCCGGTAGAGTTCGGTGACGCCCCAGGCCTGGGCGCCGCAGCCGCGCTGGGTGTGCGGCGTGTTGCCGTCGATCACTTCCGGGCTTTGGCGCAGGCAGCCGTGGTTGAGCACGTCCGATGCGCTGCCGAGGATGGCCAGCGCGGTGTCGCGCGCGGCTTCGCCATGGACCATCGCCAGCGCTTCGGCATAGGACGGGAAGGGCCAGGTCCAAGCGGTGCCGTTGTGGTAGGCGGGTTTGCGGCGCGTATCCTCGTCGCCCGAGTAGTGGCCCCAGTAGGGGTTTTTCGGGTCGTTGAGCAGGTGGCCGTTGTTATGCACGGGGCAGGGGTGCTGCACCGGACGGTCGGCCAGGCTGCGGATCGCGCCGGGGATCAGCAACTGTTCGCAGGCTTCGAGGATGTTTTTGCACAGCGTTTTGTCGGAGACCGCGCCGAGGGTGACGGCGAGGAGCTGGTTCGAACGCAGGGCGTCGTCGACGGCCGCGGCGCGCGCTCCCGTTCCGGGGCCGGCGGCCAGGCAATCGGCCAGATAGGTGAAGTCGCCGGCGTTCACGAGGAAGAGTTCGCCGATCGAAGCTTCGACCTGCTGCGCCAGCTTGGGCCATTCCGGCGCCTTGTCGATCCGGCCGAGCATGTTGAGGGCATAGTTCCACATGGCCTGGATTTCGATCGGGTAGCCCATGCGCGGGGTGCCGGCGGGATAGTTCGTGTCCATCCAGGTGTAGTGCGACGGGCTGAAGATCAGGCCCGATTCGGCGTCGAACGCAATGCCGTTTTCGGTGCCGGCCATCAATCCCCGGGCCAGCGAAACAAGCACTTGCTTGACGGTGCGCCCGTCGCCGCAGTCGGCCTTCAGCAGCTTTTGGTTGCCCTGCGCCTTCATGAGTTCGTCGCAGGCGACGAACAGCCAGAGCGGGGCATCGGAGGTCTCGCGGTTGTTGTCGTCGTTGCCGCGGATCATGTTGGGGATGGTGCCGCCCTTTTCATACTTGGCAAACTGCAGCGCAATGTTCTGCGCCTCTTCGAGGAACCCGGCGGCAATGATGCCGCGCAGGCAGATCAGCGTGTCGCGGCCCCAGTCGAGGAACCACGGATAGCCCGCGATTACGGTCTGGAATTCGTCGCGCTTCACAATGAACTGCTTCGTCGCCAGCTTCATGGCGTGTTCGATGGAGATGGTTTCCGGGTCGGCCTGCAGGGTCGGTTCGTCGAACCGGGCCGGTTCGTTGATGGCGGCCACCAGCCTTCCGGTCGCTTTGCCCTTGAGGTCGATTTTGAAATAGCCTGGGCTGAAGAGATCGGATTCGCCATCGATGCCGCGCTCGCGGTCGACCGGATGCTGGATCATGTAATACCACTCCGGCTCGGAATGGAATGCGCCGCCCGCAAGCGAAACGTCGAGCTTGCGGTCGGCGGCCGGCGAGAAAACATACCCGTCGGCGGTGGGATGGATGGCGTTGGGCCAATGGGCTTCCGCGCCATACATCGCTTTGGTGACTTCGTGGTTGTTGCGGTCTTCGATGTCGGTTCGCAGGATCAGCGAGATCGGCTCGTTGTCCGGCAGGTGCTCGGGGTCGTTGCCCGCCGCTTCGCGCACGAAGCTCAGTTGGATGGCATTGGTTTCGGGGTGGAGCTGCAGGGCCGCCTTGAGCGGCACCAGCAAGCCTTCGCCGACCGGGATGGCGAAACTCCAAACCACGGTGCCGTCGTCCGCGACCGTGAACCGTTTTTGGCAATGGAGCGAGAGTTCGTTGGAGTAACCCTTGCGCACCACCCATGCGCGGCAGCGCGTCAGCATCGTGTGGCGGTCGACGGGCACTTCCGGGTCGAGATTGGCAATCAGCAACCCGTCGTATTTGCTGCGAAGCTCGGCCCAACCGATCCGGACCTGGGAAAGCGCCCCGTGTTCGTTGGTGCAGACGGCGTAGCGGTCGCGGTCGTGGATTTCGCCCGCCGGACAGGTGGTGATCACCTTGGCGTTCTTCTCCTCGCACAGCTGCATGATCGGCGACTCGGCGCGGCGGGTCTCTTCTTCGAAGACCGTCAGCTTCAGCGTGAGGTTCCGATGCGCGTCCGGGGTCTCTAGCGGTTGGAAGAGGGCGAAGGTCTCGCCGTTGGCGGCCGTCATCGATTTTTCGTGGACCAACGTCCGGTTGCCGTCCTTGAGCTCGGCAATGAACCCGCGGGCGGCCTTCACCAGCAGGAAATGGTGGGGCGGCAGCAGGACCGTGCGGCGCGTGTCGCGCGGCCACTGCCAGGTGGCAACGACGGGCGCCCCGCCGGCCAGCTCCTCGCAAAGCGCCTTCGGGTTGGCGGCGAAGCGGGCGGCGTCGAACTCCTTCAGCGCGTCGAAGTGGTTGAAAAGATCCATCGCCTTGGCCTTGAGCAGTTGGGCTTCGGCGGCTTGGGTCCCGCCGTAGGGTTGCTCCAGCGCCGCGGCGACTTGGCCCGCCCACTGCGGATCGTCGGTCAGGCACAGGACTTCGCCGTTTTTCAGGGGGTGGTTGCCGGGCATTTCTTTCAGGTGCCGGCCGGTCAGCAGGTCGGTCGTGAAGCCGTTGAAGTCGCCGTGCCATGCCACGGTGCCGTCGTGGTCGTGGCTGAGGTTCGCCAGCACCAGCAGGCGGTGCCCGCCGGTGGCATCGGTGCGCAGGATGGCGGCGGAGTTGTGGTAGCCGGCGGTGACGAGCTCGACCCGGGCGCCGCCGTGGAACGCCGGATGCGTTTCCATGATGGCGTGGATGCGGCGCAGCCAATCGATCAGGTTCGGCTCGCTGCCCCATCCAAGCGAGTGGGCGTTGTGGACGTTGATCTGCGTTTCGGCGAACCACTCGACGCCGTTGGCGAAGCCGAACGCGCCGTTGTGCGCGGTGAGCGCGCAGAAGGCGGCGCGCATCTGCGCAAAGGAGTGCGAGGTGGCCGCCAGCCGCGCGTTGTCGTGCGTTTCGCAGAAGTGGACCAGATTGCCCTTGCTTTCGGAAACGCGGATGCTTTCGGGCAGGTAGCCGTCGACCTGGCCCTGGTCGTAGTTCTGGAAGATTTCGGAGTAGGCCCAGTTCATGCCGCTGTCGGCCAGCAGCCGCTCGGTGACGTGCTTGTGGCCGCCGAGCCCTTCG
>NZ_JBFJYW010000159.1:0-8921 GCF_041622395.1 Pontiella sp.
CTGCGATCCGCCGCAGACCGGCAGGATGCCGGTCCTACGTTTCCATGCCACCGCCGAAACCGGACTTAGCGCCGGCATCTAAACTGAGAGACTCCCTGCTAATAGAAATATTGGCCACAAGAGAGCGCAATGGTCGCAGAGGCAACGAAATATTGCTTTGTTCTCTCTGTGCTCTCTCGTGGCTAAAACTTTCATTATTTAAGTGCCGTATCCATAGCGCCAGCCTCGGCCGCCCCCTTTTGGAGCAGCAACATCCCCCGGCGGGGAAATCAGTTTTTTTTCTGCCGGGCTTTCGAAAGGCAACGGGCGCTCGGCTCGGTCGGCAATTCGTTTTTCCAGCGATCGAGTTGCGCGGTCAGTTGTTCGACGATTTCGGGAAAGCCGGCGGCAACGTTATTCTGCTCGGCCCAGTCGTTTTCCAGATCGTAGAGCTCCGCCTGCTGCGTTTGTTTGTTGACCAACAGTTTCCACTTTCCATCGCGCACCCCGAGGGAAGGCCAGGTATATTCCTCGTTGGCCCCGCCCCGCCATTCCCAATAGATCGGCTTGGTTCTCGCAAACGGTTCCCCCTTGAAGGCGGCGAACACGCTTTGACCGTCCGGCCGATAGCCCTGCGGCAACGGCACGCCCGCAACCTCGAGGAAGGTCGGCAACAGGTCGACGGCGGTAATCACGGAGGTGGTGTCGGTTTTACCCTGGGGCACCACCCCGGGCCAACGGACCAGAAAAGGCACGCGGATTCCCCCGGAAAAAAGGGAGCGTTTTTCCCCTTTCAGCCCGCCGGTTTCGCCAACGGAATAAAACTTCCCCAACCCCTTCTCTTTATGGTCTTTGTTTTCATCCGAGTGCTCCGGACCGTTGTCGGTGGAAAAAACCACGAGCGTTGTTTCGTCGAGGTCCAATTCCTTCAACAGCTTAAAAACGCGCCCAACGGCTTCATCGCCTTCCGCAATGACCGCTGCATACACCTGCTCGGCCTCGCCGAGATGCTTGAATTTTTCCATGAAGCGTTCCTGCGGAAAGTGCGGGGTATGGACTTCGTGAAGCCATAGGTTCACAAAGAAGGGCCGATCCTTGAAATCGCGAATGAACCGTTCCGCATGATCGACCGACGACAGGCCGCCTTTGGGGATCTCGTTTTTTCCCGAACCGTTGAACGTGGCGAACCGGTCATAGCCATAGGCCTCTTCCGTCGGGGAATCGGCGACGCTGCCGAGATGCCACTTTCCAAAGTGGCCGGTTGCGTACCCCGCCTCCTTCAGCATGCGCGGGAGCATCGGGGCCTGCGGATCGAGCCAGTCGGCCATTCCTCGTTTGATGTGGGCCTTGACGCTTTGGAAATGCTGGTGGATCGAGTGCCGCGCGGGGAACTGCCCGGTCATGACCGCCACGCGGCTGGGGGAACAGACCGGGCTATTTACGGTAAAGTTGGCGAAGTCGATCCCCTCTTCCGCCATGCGGTCGAGATTCGGGGTTTTGCAGAAGGAGCTGCCGTGCTTCCCGAAGTCGCCATATCCCCAGTCATCCGCGAAGATGAAGATGATGTTGGGTTGCATCGCACCATCGGCCGCCCATGCCGATGCGAGCATCGCACTGGCCCATACCATCCGCTTAATCGTCTGTTTCATCGTTTCCTTACCTTCCATCCCTGCTGGGATTGGCCGACCCCGACAATACCCGAATCCGGCTTCCACGATTCTCGTGGGCTTTTTTTCAACACGGCAACCTGCCGCCCGGCAGATGCACCCCCGGGCCGCGGCAACCGGGCACTCGCCCGGAAACCGAAGGTTTCCCGGGCAGTCCGCAGTGTCCCGGAAGCCGGTTGTTCAGCACCGGCTCGCATGGACCCTGCCTACGCCCAACGGCTATTCGCTCAGCTTGAAGAACAGTTGGGATTCCGAGCCGATCGCAATGGTCACCGGCGAAGCGGCATCCTGCTCGGCAACCCCCCATTTCGGATAGGCGAGGTTGGCGTTGGTCATCAAGTCGTAGGTTCCGCCGCCCTCCCAGGTAAACACCAGATCGCTGCCGGAAACCCCGATGGCGACGCCGGGGATATCCGCCTGACCGACATACACGACGATCCCGAAGTCGACATTCTCAACGCCCCAGTTGGATTCCCGCACATTATCGCCTTCCGCATCATCGGACGAAATGTAGAGCGCTCCCGTCCCGACGTTCAAGGGTCCGGATTCCTGGTTCGTGTCGAAGTCCCATCCCAGCAAACCCGTGCCTTCGCCGAAGATGACCTGATGGGAATTCCCGGTGCCGGCGGTTTGCTCCAGACGAGCCGAAGCAAATCCCGAAAAGACGGCGCTTCCGACCTTGGTTGGGTCTGAGAGGGATACGCTCAGGTTTTCAACCAAGAATTCCAGGCTCGATCCCGCGGGCATTATGGTACCGGATGCACAGAAACGCGTGCCGGCAATCGAGGTCGCAACGTTATTGGTCCCGATCGTCGCGGATGCATTCGTGGTGCTGCCGGCCCCCTCGATTCCCAAATCCATCGTTCCGCCGGTCCATGCCTTGACCCGCACATCGAAGGTCACTTCGTCGTTGATGGCATCCCCGTCCAAATCGGTGCCGTCAAAGGCCACCGAAATGACATAATCGTTGTTCGTTGCAACGCCGGTAACTTCCGCCGAAAGACCGCCGACCGTCAGGGTGTTGGCGATTGTTGACGCATTGAGGTCGACACAGGACAGGATAAAGCCCTCCGCCGAAACCGAAATCGTTACGGTCGCTTCGGCGCTGTCATTTTCGCCATCATTTACGGTGTAGGTAAAGCTGTCGGTTCCGGCAAAACCGCTGGTCGGCGTGTAGGTCAGGTTCGGTTCCGTTCCGCTCAGCGAACCGTTGGCCGGTTGGGTCACCACGCTGTACGTCAAGCTGCCGGCCTCGACATCCGAACCGGACAACACAATCGCAACGGGAGTATCCGGCTCGGTAAACGCCAGTTTTGAATCCGCAACGGGCGGATTGTTGAGCACGTTAATCGTAACGGTGACAGGATCGCTTGTTGCCAATCCGTCATGCACGCTGAAGGTGAAGCTGTCCGATTCAGCCGCATTGTTTTCCAAGGTGTAGGTCAGATTCGGAAGCGAGCCATTCGTTGCCAGCGAGCCATTGGCCGGCGGTGAAAACACGGCATAGGTCAGGTTGCTGGGCCCACTATCCGGATCGCTGCCAGACAGCGTGATATTCACGGAACCATAGCGGTATACATCGACACTCTGCGCAATAGCGACGGGCATCTGATTCGTTACGTTGATCGTGACGGTGGCCGCGGCACTGCCGAGTTCCCCATCGGAAACCGAGAACGTGAAGCTATCGACCCCGACAAAGCCAGAATCGGGGGTGTAGGTCCACATGTTGGTACCGCCGACGAGATCGCCATGGATCGGGAGCGATTCCACGTTATACGTCAAGTTGCTCAACTCGGGATCGCTGCCGGTCAGCGTGATATCCACGGCCGTGTCGGGAAAGGTGGTGATGCTTTGCGCATCCGCCGAGGGGGCCTCGTTCACCCCCGTGTTCACGACGTAGCTCACCTCGACGCCATCGACATTCCATCGGTTCGAACTGCCGGCATTGTCCGGCTTAATGAATAACATGGTCGCCAAATCCGGCAAAACCGGATAATTGGACAGAACGGTCAGATCGACCGTATAGTTCGCCGTCACATTATTAAGATCAAAGTTGACGGCGCCGTTTGTGAAGCTGGAGAACGAGATTGCGACACCATCCTGGGCGTTGGCAGCCGCCCCCACCGAAACGCCGGTGAATTTGAGTTCGGCGATATCGCCGATCTCGAGCCCGCTACCGTTGGCGACAAAATTGGAAATCGAGAGGCTTGTGAAGGACATGCCTTCACCATCATCCCCTTCCAGCGTGGTGTAGTGGGCGGAGATATCGGCGTCGGACCCGACCCCCATCAAGGTCGCCGTTCCTCCGATGAAGGAATTTGAGCCGTTGGCGATCGAACCGAGCGTGTAATTGATATCGAAGGTCGCGCCATTGAAGCTTTGCGCGGTGGTGATCACGGTCCCATTGGGATAATTGCCCGAAGAAGCCGTGATATTGAGGTTTGTTGCAACCACAACCGCCTGGACCGTTCCTGCAAGCGTCATACCCGCTAGCGCGGTCATTACTCCCAACCATCTTTTACTCATTGTTCCTACCTCCATTATTTAGTTTTTTTCCTCATGCACAAACCCGCCCACAAGGCCAAACGCCTTATCCCGATTCTTGAAAAACTCTAGGTCTTTTTATCACCCCGTCTATCCTCATTTTTTAGGATGAAGGTTGCTTTTCTTTGCGTTGCAACCGCTTGGACCGCGGGAGCCGACCCTTAAAAAAACGATCGACGACAGGCGCATCGTCCTCCCCCGCCACACTGCGGCGCCTATCAATCCTGCCGGATCTTGAGCTGGATGAACCGTGCTGGAGGGTCGATCGCATAGCGGTTGGTGACCGTCTCGAAGCCCGCGACGGCCGGGCCGACGCGGATTTGATCCTGCGCATTGGTGGAGGCGGCAACCGCCGCCAGGTTTGTCGAATCCACCAACAGGTAGGACACGCCTTGCTCGGCGAAATCCGTGCGCCGGGCGTGGACGAACTCGATGTAGTTCGTTCCGCCTTCGGCCCCCCGACCGACGGATTCCCGGGATCTGGCATCCGCCTGATTCGGGTCCATGCCCAGCGCGAATTCCATGAGATTGGGATAGCCGTCGCGGTCGACGGAGTCGGCACCGGCCAAGGCGGCGGCGCCAGCCAACCCATGGTCGTAGGCCCAGGTTGAATAGGTCTCCGGCCCGAGGATCGAATACCGCACTTCGATGCTGTTGACCGACCATTTGTTCAGCACATTGGTGGTGCTCGTCCCGAGGGAAAAACCAGTCACCGGAGCCATCGCCCCCGACAGCGCCTCGAGCTCGATTGTCTGGTTATTGCTCCCCAGATCGCTCAGATCATTGGTGACCGATCCCACCGCCACATAGACGGAATCCTTTCCGCCGGACTGGGCATCGGCAATCGTAACGGACTGGAAGGAGAGCGCCCGGATATCGCCGACGGACAACCTTCCGCCGCCCTCATCGAAGCCGACGATCCGTATGTTCCCGATGCGTTCCGCAAATTCGCCGGCGCCGCCGTTGAAAATGTACCGGGCATTGTCGGTTTCGCCCGGCGAGAAAATGCCCCAGCTTTGGCTCGTGGTAGCCCCGCCGCCGTCGCCGCTGCGGATGGCGGCGCCCGGGCCCGGCACCACGTCGATGGCCACCTGGAAGGTGGCCAGCCCGTCGTAGGCCGTCTGCACATCCGACAGCATGGTGGCGGTTTCACCGGTTCCATAATTCTTGTTTGCGGCGGCCAGGATCGCCAGGCGGGACACAGCAGGCTCGACGGTTAACACGAGCGTGCAAACCGCCTCATTGACTCCATCACTGACGCTCAGTTCGAGCGCTTCTATGCCGGCATCCGCCGGCGAAGGCGTGCCGCTGAGTTGCCACCAGCCCGGCGCAACTTCGCCAAGCGAAAGCCACCCGGTTCCACCGACCAGGGATACGGCCAGATCGGTTTCTTCGTAATCCATGAAATCCAACCCCTGGACCAAATAATTGGCGTAGGCCTCGCCAACGGTGGCATCCGGCAGCTCCAGCGGATCCGCGGCCCAGACGGGATCGCCGGATTCGCCCGGCATAAACTCAACGGAATTTCCATTCACAGTCAGCTCGACCCATCGGTCGCTACCGCCGGAAGCATCCTCGACCCGCAGCCGGAAGCGGTATTGCTCGGCGGCCGTCTCGTTCGGCACGCCGACGAAACGCCAGGTTCCCGGTTGGCCGGGCGCTTGCTCCAAGGTCAGCCAGGACGGAACTCCGTCGGCACTGGAAGCGAACGCCACGTTGGTTATGGCATCCCCCTCGGGATCCCAGAAATGTACGCCTTCAAAGAGAACGTGATAATACGCCTGCCCAATCACCGCGTCCGGCAGCGGCGTATCTTGCCGGGTACACTGCGGCGCACCGGGGACATCGTTGGTTCTTAAATAAGCATCCATCAGGGTCAACTGGGCCATACCCCAATCATTGATCAACAGGTTCACGCCGGATCCGTTCGGCCACCTCAGCGGGGCGCCCCAGGAGAGGGCGCCACCGGCCTGCATCGCCTCCAGGTTCCAGAGAAGGAATTCTTCGTCCGTCAGCGCCGGGGTGCTGCCCGCGTTCCAGGCGGTCGTGCTCATGGGTGGATAGAAATGGCCGACCACCCGGTCGTCCCAGGTCCAGTCGTGGGAGGATTCGCCCGCGTGCACATTGCCGCCGGTTTCGGTCATCTTTTCGATGAGGGCATAGTTGCGGTCGTAAAGCGGCGGATCCCCGATGGTATGGCTACCGATGTTGTTTCCGCCGTTGTAGGGATGGCCAAACATATAGTCTTCGCAGCGAACCGCCTCCGAAAAGGGATTGAGCGCTTCCGTATCCCGCTCGGGGCTGTTGTTGAACGCCACCGTTGCATGGGGATTCCCGGCGCGCGCCGCATCGGCGAAGGCCTGGTAAATCCGCTGGTCGGCCGCCACGCCATTGGTGGCATTGTCGCCGTTGCCACTCATGAAACTGCCCGAATCAAAAATCCACGAATCGATCAGCTCCCCATAGCGGATGGAATATGGCTTCAGCACAAACTCCGCGTAGCAGAACATGTAGGGGCGATTTAGATTGATGCCGTTGGTATGGTAGGACTGGCTGGCGATAAAGGCCTGCGCGGCCGTATTGGTGTCGCACCAGGTGGTCCAGCGTTCGGTGATGTCGGGAATGACGGATGGATTGGGAATGTCGCCCCGCTGCAACAGCTGGGAGCTGTTCACATAGACCTGGACGTTCAGTCCGGCTGCCTGCGTTGCCCGGGCCCACGCCCCGAGCGGATCGATACCGGACGACGCACGCGGAACAATCAGATTGATGGGCTCCCCATCGTCATCCGTATCGCCCCGCCAAAAACTTTCCAGCAAGTCGTGCGGCCCCAGATGCACCGGGGAATAAATGTAGGACATACCCAAATTCAGTTGGATATAGTCGAGCGTTTTCAGTCCGTCGATCTGGTTCAAAAACGCCTCATAATCATCGACCAGCGTTTCGCTGCGGCCATTGTACAGATCTTCCGGAGCCCAGGCGAGGCCCCACGCCCCGCGCATCCAATCGGCGCGCCAGGCAATGCCCACCGAAACCTCGACATGGTTGACCGACCATTTGTTCACATCCTTGGTGGTGCCCGTTGCCAGCGCGAAATGGGTGACCGCCCCGCCCGCTCCCGCCAACGCTAGCAGATCGATCGACTCGGGGTTGGTCTGCAGATTGCCCAGGTTGTTGGTCGCGGAACCGTTGACGATGACTTGAACCGCGTCCTTGTTGGCGGACTGCGCGTTGGCCAACTCCACCGCCACAAAGGACAAGGCAAAAAAGCTATCGGGAGTCAACCAGCCGCCGTTGGCGTTGAAATCGGTAATCTGCAGATTTCCAATCTGCTCGACCCGGTCGTTGGCATCCCCGTTGAACAGCGTGTTTTCGGGGCCCACGCCCCAACTGCGGGACGTCGAGGAGCCCGCCGTTCCGGTGATCCCGCTGCGGATGCTGCGTCCCGCCGGCGGCGTGACATCGAAGGCAATCCGATAGGTTGCCAACCCGTCGGGAGCGGTCAGCACCCCGGAAACCAGCGTGGCAACGGCGTTGGTTCCAAAGTCGGTATTGGCTTCGGCCATGATTTGCACGTTCGTCAGATCCGCCACCGCACTCATCGCGGTGCAAGTTGCCAGCGCCATGACGCCCATATAATGTTTGATCCGCATCCGAGTGCTTCCCCTTTATAAAAAACGCCGCTTCGCAACGAAACGGCGCGATCCCCGAAACCGTTCTGGATTAAATCATAAAACGGCGGCGAATCACCAGCAGCCCGCCGGCGGAGGCAACCACCAACCCCAGCGTGGCCGGTTCCGGGATGGTATACGCGACCTGAAGACCGGTGACGGCCCACCTGTCGCTACTACTGGCACTGTCGTTTTCAATATACAGCGCAGTCTCCGGAGAGTTGTAATTGGACAGGGCGGTCAGATCGATCGTGGTTTCCGTCCCAACACTACTAAGATTGATATTTGCAGTATCCGTCTCAAACGCCGCAAAAGAAACGTTGATGCCATCCCGTTGATTACCCGTATTATTCAGCGAAAGACCGATAAATCTGAGATTCACGATATCGTCGATTGCAAGCCCGCTCGTGCCCGCTTCAAAATTGACAATCGAAAGGCTGGTAAATGAGAGACGTTCATCATCCTCCCCCTCCAGAGTGACCCAGTGACCATCGGTCGCACCATCGGCAACAGACTTGACTCCCAGTTGGCTTCCGGTTGAATAAGCGGCAACATCAGACGTAGTTTCGACACCGGCGGTCGCATCGACCGTGTAAGCAATCGCGAATGTAGCGCCATTATAGGATTGTGAAGTCAGAATGACGGTTGCATTCGAATAAGCCCCCGCCGCAGGCAAATCAAGATCAATGACAGCCGCCTGAGCGGCCCCCGCCGCCAGCAAACAACTTCCCAACAAGCATCGTACTTTCTTCATGTTTTTCCTCTGTTCATTTTATTGGTTGTTTCCGCGTCAGCCGACCAACCAACGGTTAGCCGGCTCCGATTTGTCTAAACAATCTACGCGTTTCGGAAAGCCTGTGTATCCCCAATTTTTAGGACCCCGCCGAACCAAATCCGTTGCTTTTGGCGGGGCGCAGGCCCTGCGATTCAGGCACGGAGCCCGTGCCCCTCCGTGCGCCTTCGAGTCCATTGGGCTTACTGGCGAAAGTCCAGTCCGGCTGAAGTTGCTAAGCCGGTAGTTGAGAGTAACTGCGTCGCAGTAATGCGGGGTGGAGAGCAA
>NZ_JBFJYW010000160.1:0-8751 GCF_041622395.1 Pontiella sp.
CCCATTCCTGATTCATCCATCTGCCTTCTTCATTTTCGGTTGTTCCTATTTAAAAAAGTTCACGATTTTGGCGACGAGGCCTTCATCCGCGTCGCGTTCGAATTCGGGGGTTGCGTCCGGCTCGTCCTCGGGCATGTTGACCAGGCGGGATTGCGCGGCGTTGGCCACGGTCGGGTTCCAATCCTTGGCGAGTTCCTCCAGCGCCATGCGCGTCAGGATCGGGTTGTCGCAAAGGGCCAGCCGCGCCGAGGCGGCGGGATCGCGCATCAGCTTGCGGACCTGCGCATGGCTCAGGTGCCGGCCCGCCGCCGCGAATGCATGCAGCGACGACCGTTTGTGCGCCAGCAGCTTTTCGAGCTGTTCGGGCTGGGTGCCGGCGAACCGGATTCCGCGCAGCGCCAGATGGCCGGTCACGTTCAGGGTCTCGTCGGTGTTGACCAGGATTTCGAGCAGCGCGTCGGTCAGGTCGTCGCGGTAGGCCATGCGGATGCGCACCTCCTCCGACTCGTGGTGGCACAGCTCCACTTGCGCGGCGCCCGGCAGTTGCCGGTTGCCGGCCAGCGCTTCGCAGCCGGCCGGATCGTTCGAGGCCGCAATGCACAGCGCCACCTCTTCGTCGATCGCGGGGTTGCCCGCCAGCGCGATGCGCACGTCCGCCAGCGCGTCCTTCGCCAGCACATGCTGGATTTCCGCCGGCAGCGTTTCGTGGCGGGCGGCTTCGATCCGCAGCGCTTCGTCGTCCGATTCCGCCTTGGCCAGCAGTTCGCTGGGCGTGGGGGCGTAGAGCTCCTTGAGCGCTTCCTGCACGAATGCATCGGGGCTCAGGCTCAGTGCCTTCACGACGTCCGGACTCGGTTTGTTGCGGTTGAGCATGAGCCGTTGCGCCTCGGCTTCGTCCGACCGCGCCCAGTCGAGCAGCGTTTCCGGATCGACCTTGCCAAAGGCATAGATGTTGGCGCGCACCACCGCGCTTTCGTCGGCCGACAGCGCATGCACCAGCTCCGGCGGCAACTTGGAAGTGCCCGCCAGCGCGCAGCGGACGGCGGGCTCGGGGTCGAGCGCGAGCGCGGTGCGGTAGTTGGCCGCAATCGCGCCGTTTGCCGCCAGCGAGGCGCGGACAAAGAGATCGGGGTCGTTGAGCAACTCGGCGGTAATCTTCGAGTTCTGGAGTTTGTTGGCGGCCAGCGCCGCGCGCACCGCCGCGCCGCCTTCGCGCGCCATGCGCACCAGCAACAGATGGGTGCAGCGCGGGTTCGTGGCCACGGCGGCCTGGATTTCCGGGTCGGCGCAGGCGTCGCCCAAATCTTCGAGCACCTGGCTCGGCACGGTCGGGTAGAGCGCCAGGAAGAGCAGCACCTCCCGCTCCGGGTGCTCGCTGTAGAGATCGATCAGCACCCGGCTCGGCAACAGGTTGTGGCGGTATTGCTGCACAACCTTGCGCGCACCGTCCTTCCGGATGGCGTCGAGCAGTTCTGATTTTTCGATTTGGGCGGGCACTGTTGGTTTTCGGTGGTTCGGTTTTAGGTTTTAAGTTCTGTGTTAATCCGTGTTGCTCCGCGGCTAATAACCGTCAATGAGGATCTCGCGCGGGGTGCTGCCGATCTGGGGGCCGACGATACCCTTGGCTTCCATCTCCTCGACGAGGTTGGCGGCGCGGTTGTAGCCGATGCGCAGGCAACGCTGGAGATAGGAGGTCGATGCGCGGTGGTCGCGCAAAATGATTTCGATGGCTTGGTCGAGCAGCGGATCGGCCTCTTCGGCGTCGCGCAGCGCATAGGCCTCGTCGCCCTCGCACGGCGCCAGATCGGTGATGGAGGTTTTAAAGCGTTGTTCGCGCTGCTCGGCGCAGTGGCCGACGACGCGGGCGATCTCGGCATCCGTCACCCACGGGCCCTGCACGCGCTGGAGCACGCCGATGCCCGGCGGGCTGAACAGCATGTCGCCCTTGCCGCGCAGCGCCTCGGCGCCGCGCCCGTCGAGGATGGTGCGCGAATCGATCTGCGACGAAACCTTGAAGGCGATGCGCGTCGGGAAGTTGGCCTTGATCATCCCCGTCAGCACGTTCACGCTCGGGCGCTGCGTGGCGATGATCGTATGGATGCCGACCGCGCGCGAAAGCTGGGCGATGCGGGCAAGCGCGGTTTCGACGTCCGCGCCCGTGGTCAGCATGATGTCCGCCAGCTCGTCGATGACGATGACGAGGAAGGGCATGTGCTTCATGCCGAGCGCGTCCATTTTGGCGTTGTAGCCGGCAATGTTGCGCGCGCCGACGGAGGCCATCGTCTTGTAGCGCTCCTCCATCTCGCGGACGGCCCACTGGAGCGCGGGCACCACCAGCTTGGCCTCGGTGATGACCGGGCGGACGAGGTGCGGCAGCTTTTCGTAGGCGCCGAACTCGACGCGCTTCGGGTCGATCAGGATCAATTCCAGTTCGTCGGGCGAGAAGTGGCTGGCGAGGCACATCAAAATCGTGTTCATGCAGACCGACTTGCCGCTGCCGGTCGCCCCGGCGATGAGCATGTGCGGCGCGGCGGCGAGATCGGTGATGCATAGGCCGCCGCCAAGCTCCATGCCCAGCATCAGCGGAATGGCCGCCTTGGACGAGTTCCAGTCGGCGGAGCGCATCAGCAGGCCGAGGTTGAGCGGGGCCGAGTTGCCGTTGGGAATTTCGATGCCGACGTAGGGCATTCCCGGGATCGGGGCCTGGATGCGGATGCTTTCCGCCGCCAGCGCCAGCGCCAGGTTGTTGCTGAGCGAGCTGATGGCCTCGACGCGCACGCCAAGGCCCGGCTTGAGCCGCAGCTGCGTCACGCGCGGCCCAACGACCGCGTCCCAGACGGTGGCATCGACCGCAAAGTTGTCGAGCGTATCCTGGACGGCCTTTTTCTGGCACTCGAGTTCGTCGGGGTCGATGAACAGGATATCCGTGTTGTCGGGGGCGTCGAACAGGTCGGTGCCGGGCAGGAGGTAGGCGTCGTCCGAAACCGGCACGGGCTCGTGCGTTTCGTGTTCGACCGGCTGCGGTTCGGCCAGCTTGATCGGTTCCGGCGCCACGACGGCGTCTTCCGGCCGCGGGCCGCGGGAGGTCGAGGCCAGCTGCTGCTGGACGGTTTGGGCATTGTTGCGCACCCGCTCGACCGCGGCAACCCGGCTGGCCGCGAAAGCTTCCTGCTGTTGGCGGCGGCGGGTGAGGGTGTGCTCGAATTCGGTGCGCCAGGCCGCCAGCTGTTCTTCGCGGCGGGCCTGCGCGGCCTCGGCGGCTTCCGCCGCCGGGTCGACCGGGATTTCGACCGGTTCTTCTTCGTCGTCGACGTCGACCAGCTCGTATCCCGCGGCCGACAACAACCCTTCGCCGATTTTCGACATGAACGAACGCACCGCGCGCGCGGAAAAGGCGTCGGTTCCTTTGGGGGTCAACGGTTTGCGTTTTGCGGTTTCGGATGGATCGGCTGAAGCGTGCGGCATGGTTTTTTCGGAGCGTTCTAAAAGCCATACTTTCTACAGAACCCGCGCGCCGGCGGCGAGCTTATTTCTCGGCGGGCCGCAAAAATACGGCCGGCGAAAACCCGTTGAAAGCGCGCGGGGGTTGGGGTAGGATCCCGCCTCGAATTTTGGAGGATCTACCATGAATGAATATGCCCGCCAGTTGACCACCGTTGCCCAGTCCGCCCCGGACGAGCGCGCCGCATTTATCCGCAAAACCTATGCCCACCTCGCCGGCGCGGTATTGGCTTTCATTGGGCTGGAAGCCTACATGATCAATTCGCCGATTGCGGAGATGCTGCTCAACCTCATGACGATGCGCTTCGGTTGGCTGATGATCCTCGGCGCATTTATCATCGTCGGCCGTCTGGCCAGCGGCTTGGCTTCGAGCACCCAAAGCCAAAACATCCAATATGTGGGGCTGACGCTTTATGTAATTGCGGAGTCGGTCATCTTTGCGCCGATTCTGTGGATGGCCACCTACATGACCGGCGATCCGACCGTGATCCCGACGGCGGGCATCCTGACGCTCGGCATTTTCGGCGGCCTGTCGCTGGTGGTTTTCACGACCAAAAAGGATTTTTCGTTTCTGGGCGGGATTCTCAAGATCGGGTTCCTGGTTGCGCTGGCGTTGATCGTCTGCGCGGTGCTTTTCGGCTTCAACCTCGGGCTGGTCTTTTCCTTTGCGATGGTGCTGCTCGCCGGCGGGGCGATCCTTTACGACACTTCGCGGATCATGAACCATTATGCGCCGGGGCAGCACGTGGCGGCATCGCTCCAGCTGTTCGCCTCGGTTGCGCTGCTGTTCTGGTACGTGCTGCAGATCGTCATGCGCCTCAGCCGCCGCTGATGCGCATTCCGCCCACGAAACCCCATTGAACAAAAAGGCTCGAAGCATTCGCTTCGAGCCTTTTTGAAGTGACCTCTGCCGGGGCGGCGATCGGGTGCCGGCCTACCGTTTGAGGAGCCGCTCTTCCGAAAAGAGCAATTCGAAGGAGAGGATGACCGACCAGTCGGCGGTGTTGGGCGGGGCCTCGGTATAGGAGTAGGCCTCGAGCTTGAGGTTGATCGGTTGTTGGCCGCTCAGGACGACCTTGCCGAAGCCGCCGCCGACGGGGATCGTCCAGACCGCGTCCGACGCGGCCTCCCAGTCGGCGGTGTTGACGGGCGAGGTGCCGATCCACCAGCCGCGGCCGAGGTTGGCGTAGAGCCAGTATTCGAAAGTGGTCCGGTTGATGTCCGGCCGGTCGTCGTTCCCGGCGAACGACCAGAGGTGGTTGGCGCGCGCCCCGGCGACGACGGGGCCTTTCACGATGCCCGCCGTTGCGCCGATCCCGGCGCTCCACTTGCGGGTGCCGAGCTGCGGGTCGGTGGCGGTGGGCACTTGAAAGGCGGGGCCGAGGCCCCAATACACCGTGCGTTCCCCGGCGGGGCCGATGAAGCTTTCGTAGGTGGTGTCGCCCAGTCCGTAGGAATCCTTTTCGCCGGATTCGGTGCCGGGCCGGTAGCCCAAAGCCAGGTCGAGGCGGTTGACGATGTTCCACCCGTCGGCCAGTCCGGCAACCATGGAGGGTTTGTAGGCGAGGGAATAGTCGAGTTGGTCCTGGTGCCCGTAGCCGGCGTCGAAGCGGCTTTCGATCGGCAGCTTGATGGCGTCGGCCATCGGATTCTGCGCCGTTCGCGCCCAGTCCGCCGTGGTGTCGGCGCGGGCGGGGCCGCCGAGCAGCAAACATCCGGCCGCGAGGCGGAGCGCGGTGCGCTTGATTGGTTTCGAGGTTTCCATCGGCCCGGAACTATCGGGCGGCCGGCGCGGATTGTCAACCGGCGACCGGCGGGCGCGGGCTAATGGCAGAGCAGGAAGATGCCCGAGACGGCGATGGCCGAACCGAGGACGGCGCGGCGGCTGATCTGGTCCTTCTCGATCCATAGCGTGAGCGGCATGATGACGATCGGTACGGTGGCGACAATGGTTTGCGTGATGCCCGAAGGAACGTATTGCAACGACTTGTTGAAAAGCGTTGCGCCGAGGAACGGGCCGAGAAAGGCGCCGATCAGGAGGGCGATCATGGCCCGCCAGTCGGTATGGGCCTTCAGCACCCGGCGGTGGCTGCGCAGGAGGGTGACCAGCACGATAAAGGAGAGCATTGCAATGGTGACGCGGATCTGCGTGGCCTGGAAGGCATCGAGCGGCGGTGCGTCGCCGGCGAGCATGGCCGGGAGCTCCTCGAACGAACGGGCCATGCCGAGCTTGGCCAGTACGGCTCCGCTGCCCTGGCCCATGGCGCCGAGCAGGGCAAATAGCAAGCCCTTGGTTTTACTCACGGGTGCTTGCTCGTCCTTTGCCCCGCCGCGTTCGCCGACGACCAAGGCGATTCCGCCCATGGTGAGGGCCATGCCGAGCAGGCCGGCCGGCGAGAGGGCTTCCCCCAACATCAGCCACGCCAGCAGGGAGGTGAACAGCGGTGCCAGCGTCATCATCAGCATCGATAGGCGCGTGCCGATCAGCAGGAAGGCGCGGAAGAGAAACAGGTCGCCCAGGAAAAAGCCGATGAAGCCGCTGATGGACATCCACAGCCACTGGTGGGGCGTGGCGTCGGCGGGCCAGAGCGTGCCGAAGCGGACCGCGGAAATGAGCGCGAAAAAGGCGACCCCCATCACCAGCCGGATAATGTTGACGGGCAGCGAGCCGACGCGCCGGCCCGCATAGGCGAACGATACCGCCGTAACGGCCCAGCAAAGCGTGCAGCAAATCGCGAAAAAATGGCCGGTTAGAGACATGGGGATCCTTGTTCATCCTCGTCGATGACAAAACAGAGGAGGGAACGTAGAGATAACCCCAGTGCGCATCAAGCGCAATTTGCCGATATGCGCCGGGGGGGGGCAGGTTTGCTGCTTGGCCCTCGGTGGCGCTTCGGCTTATTCCGGGTTCGCGCCGTAGAGGCCCACGCCGAGTTCGCCCGCGATCCGGCGGATGGCCTTCATCGCCTTGATCGAGTTGCCCGCGTCGTTCACGCGCGGCGAAAAGGCGGCGATGGCGAACTTGCCCGGGACGATCGCGACGATGCCGCCGCCGACGCCCGTCTTGGCGGGGAGGCCTGCGGAAAACATCCACTCGCCCGACTCGTCGTAGAAGCCCGCCGTGGCCATGAGGGCCAGCAATTCGGGCACATGCGCGGGGGGGAGCACGTTCTTGCCCGTGATGGGATTCTTGCCGCCGTTGGCGAGCGTGGCGCCCATGATGGCGAGGTCCTTTGTGCTGACGCCCACCGAGCACTGCTTGGTGTAGACGCGCAGGGCCTCCTCGGGGGCGCAGAAGAGACGGTCGTAGCCGTAGAGCAGGTTGGCGATGCCGCGGTTGCTCCAGGCGGTTTCGTATTCCGACTTGAACACCTTGTCGAGCACCTCGAGGTTGGTGCCCGCAAAGTCGTTCAGGTTCTGATACACCTTGGCCCAGCGGTGTTCCTCGTCCGGCGCTTCCAGCAGGCTGACGGCCGCGATGGCTCCTGCATTCACCATGGGGTTGACCGAGCGTTCTGCGTGGAGTTCCAATGCCATCTTCGAGTTGAGGCCCGTCGGCTCGACCCCGATCTTGGCGCGAAGGGCTTCCGGCCCCTGCTCCTTCATGACCAGTGCCGCAGTGAACGGCTTGGATACCGACTGGATCGAGAATTTATAGTTGATGTCGCCCGCCGAGAAGAGCCGGCCCTCTTTCGTGGCGATCACGATGCCGAA
Organism: Pontiella sp.; assembly: GCF_041622395.1. Lineage (NCBI taxonomy): Bacteria > Pseudomonadati > Kiritimatiellota > Kiritimatiellia > Kiritimatiellales > Pontiellaceae > Pontiella > Pontiella sp. The sequence goes on from NZ_JBFJYW010000160.1 coordinate 7,216, forward strand.
GAGGTCGCTCGGCACCGTGGCGAGGATCGGGATGTAGTCGGCGTTCTTGCCCTCCTGCAAATCCTTGAACGCCGCGTAGGTTTTGTCGACCACCCCTTGCAACTCGACGGCGGTGAGCCCGGCGATCCGGGGCTCCTCGACCTCCTTGCGCTTCGTCTGTTCCGGGGGGCGATCGACCGGCCGGGGCGGACGGCTTGCGCCGGCGAGGGCGGCGTGGACAACGAGCAGCGAAAGTGCGATCGGGATCAAACGGTTCAGCATGGATCTTTCCCTTGTGGTCGGGTTGACGGACGGGTTGCCATGAACCATAGGACACCGTGGCCTAGGGTACGTTGCATTACAAAGGCGTCATATTTCCCGTTTCGCCGTTCCGCCCGGCTTGGCGTCGAGCGCGCGGCGGACAACGAAGAAGCCGATGGACAGGGAAAGGACCAGGGCCGAGACGGCATAGATCATTTGCGGCGCAACGTCGTAATAGTCGATGATGATGATTTTCCGCGCAACGGCCACCAGGGCGACCAGCAGCACGACTTCGACATGCACCACCTTTTTCTCCAGGTAGGCTTTGATCGTTTCGAGCAGCTCCAGACCAATGACGACCATCAGGATGAAGCCGAAAACCTCCATCATCTCGTTCACGTTCAGCAGCAGGACGGGCGGCTCCATGATTTGCTGCCACAGGATAACGCCTACCTCGACCGTGGCCACGAAGACCGCAACCATCATGAAGATCATCAGGGAAAAAACAATGACCCGTTCGAACCGTTTTAAAAATGCCTGCATAAGCGCTCCTTTGATTGATGCATTTTGTGCATGAATCGGATGGCGGTTCAAGTTCCATAACGCTTCATGTCGGCCATCCCGCCGGATTGGCTTGCGGCAGGATCCGGATCGACGTGTGGAATGGCATCATTGTTGTTTCAGGAATCGAATGGTTGTGCTAAACGTCGCCGCTGAAATGAATCTTCCCACGAGAAAAAAGTTGCGGCAGAGCTATCTGCGGATGATGAGGAATCAGGGATCGCCCGAAAGCATCGGCCGCGGTGCGGCCATCGGCTTGTTTACCGCATTTTCCATCCCCTTTGCGCTTCAGATGATGATCGCGTTTCCCCTGGCGCTGGTTTTCAAGGCGGCCAAGGTTCCCGCGCTCCTTTTCACGTGGGTGACGAACCCGGTCACGATTCCGCTGATCTACCCGCTGCAATGCTACGTCGGCAGCTATTTGATCGGCCGTCCGATTTCCTATGGATTCATCCACGAAGCGTTGTTGAGCCTGATCGAAGCGCCTTCGTTTCGCCTGCTGATGGGGCTGGGCGCCGAAATATTCCTATCCTTCTTTGCAGGAGGTCTTTTTTTTGGCATTTTGACGGGCTTCTTTGGGTATCTGGGCATGGTGTCTTTGGTGCGTAACTACAGGCGGCGTAAGGCCCTGCGTCGGAAAAAGCAGCCTTGGAGTGCGGGACGGAAAGTTTGCGAATGAAGCTTTGTCGATATGGGATGCGGGAATGGCTTGGCAGCGGTCTGATGGCGCTGGCC
>NZ_JBFJYW010000161.1:0-8735 GCF_041622395.1 Pontiella sp.
ATGTAGATGCGGCAACCAGCCGCATCTACATTTCGATGATCAATTCCCTCCGGTGACCCGATAGAAGCCGTTGGTGGTGTCGGCCGGCACGCTGCCCGCGAAGTCGCGCGTCGGCGCAGTGACGGCCGTCCACGTTCCATTGGTGAGCGAAGTTTTCTTTTCGACCACATAGAACGGCACGCCGCCTTCCCATTCGAGATCGGCATCGCCGGCGGCGACATCGAACGATGTGATCACCAGATCTTCCAGCGGCTGAACATCGGTGGCCGCCAGCACGACGTCGTTGCCGTCGCCGCCGGTGTAGGTGATCTGCAGGGTAACGTTGCCGGCAACGACAGACGCCCCCTCGGCAAGCCCGCTGAACGAGCCGGCCACCGCGTCGTTTCCGTCATTGGCGATCACCAGAAACGAATCGCCCACGGCAGGCACAAAGCCCCATGAAACATCCAGATCTGGATCGGCCAGCTTGATGTCCCCCTTGACCTCCAGCCGGTCGTAATCCGGGAACGTATACCCATTCAGCTCCAGCTCGAACGTTGAACCGGTTCCGAGCACGGTCGTGCCGGCGCCGAGCATCCCGGCACTTGTTCCGGGGGCCACGGTGCCGCTGCTTTCGATCGCCCCCACGGCACCAATGCCGCCGAGCCGGCCGTTGACGTCGACCACGACACCGCTCGCGGTCTGCGATCCGTTGACCTGCAGGGTTCCCGTGTAAATTTCGGTGTCGCCGGAATAGGTGTTGTTGCCCGCAAGCGTGAACGTACCCCATCCATATTTTCGGATGATCCCGGAGCCTTGAATCAACCCCGAATAGGTGGTTGAAGTGCCGTCGGCACCGGTGCTGAGAGTTCCGCTGCCCAGGTTTACCTGCCCACTCCCGCTCAGCGACCCGATATATTCAAGATTTCCGTTGAGATCAAAGAGTCCCGAATCGGCAATGGTGACCCGTTCATTTTCAATCTGACCGCCACTGCGCAGGACCAGCACATCCGCATTCGCGCCGCCACTTCCGTCGCCGATATACAGGCGCCCCAAAATGGTTCCGTTGGGAACGCTCTTATCCAGTGCCAGCGTGCCGCTGTCGACATAGGTGTTGCCGACATAGGTGTTGGCGGTCGAGCCGCCGAAGACCAGTGTACCGGTGTTAACCACGTGAAGGTCTCCGCCCCCGCCGATGGATCCCGACAGGGTCAGCTCGGCCCCGGAGGAGACCCCGATGGCGGCATCGGACTGCAGCGTGATGTCGCCGGTCCAGACATTGGGGCCTCCGGCCGAATAGAGCGCCCCCCACCCGCCATAGGTCGAATTCAGCGTCAGGTGCTCGCCGGCAACCGTATGTCCGCCGCCGTGAATCTGCAGGTAGGCCGAGCCGTTGACGGAAACACCGCCCGCGGTTGTTCCCAACCCCAGATCGTTATCGAGTCGCAGGGCGCCGGCATCGACCGAAAACGGTCCGCTGAAAGTATTCGCCGCCGTCAGCTGCAGTTCCCCGTTTCCGGTTTTGGAGATGTTTCCGCTGCCGGATACCACCGCATCGATGATCAGATCCGACGGGTTGCCGCTCGAGGCCGAGCCCTGCGGCACCTCGAGCGTGGTGTTGCCGGACAACGCAAGCTTGCCGGCCATGGTCGAATTCGCGTCGATGATGCCGAGCAAATCGACCAGCACATCGCCGACGACCGTCAGCGTTGCGGTGCCGGTATCGACATCCGCACCGCCGTTGAGATAGAGATCGCGCACGGCTTCGTTATAGCCGTTCAGGTCATACACGCCGGAAGCGTTGATCGTAACGTCCTCGAAAATCTCGCTGGTGGCAAGCTGCCGCGCGGTCGCGACGGGATCGCCCGTCCCGTTGCCGCCGATGAGCAGCGAATGGGGAATCGACTGGCCCGTTTTTCCCATCAGCAACGTTCCGGCCACGACGGTGACATCGCCGTCGAAGGTGTTGTTTCCGGAGCCGGAAAGACTAATGGTACCGCCGCTCGACATGGTGATCCCGCCGGCGCCGCTAATGCTGCCACTCAATACCAGCGTCCCGCTCGCGGCCATTTGCGCATCTTCATCCAGCACGATATCGCCGGCCCAGCTCGAACTTCCAGTGCCGTAAAGCACCGTTCCCGAACTGGTTCTTGCAAGCGTCAAGGGCTCGGCGCCGACATCCGCGCCCACCAGCTGAATAAATCCCGAAGCGGAGACCGTCGTACCGCCGGCGGTGGTTCCGAGCGCATCGTCGTTGAGCACGTAGAGCCGCCCCTGGTTCACGGTTGCGGCGCCCGTAAAGGTATTCGCGCCCTGCAGGGCCATCAGTCCCCCCCCCGTCTTCAGCAATCCATTGCCGCTGAGCGAAGCCGTGGCGCGCAGATCGTAGCCGACCGAACCATCGCCCACCGTAAATGTCCGCGTGCCGCTTCCCATTTCGACATTGCCATCGAGCAGCGCCTCCGAGTCCGATGCAATGACCGTCACATCGCCCCCCAACCTCAGGGTACCGGTAGAGCTTCCGGCATGACCGCCTTCGAGCGTAATCGCGCCCACGGTATCCGCATAGGCATCGCAGTCCAGCCAGCCATCGCTGTTGATGGTGATATCGACCGAATCCCAGATCTGGAAATCATTCTGCAAACGGACGATCACGGAATCATCCGTCCCCGTGCCGTTGCCGATCGTCAGCGAACCATAATAGATGGCGTTGGCCGGTCGGTTCAGCAACAAGGTGCCTTGGTTCACAACGGTGTCGCCGCTGTAGCTATTGGCCGAAGAGCCGGAATAGATCAGGGTACCGCCCCAATCCTTGGTCACGCCACCGCTGCCGCCGATGTTCCCGGTAAGTTCCAGCGAGCTACCGAAAGAGACCTTGATCTCCACGTCGTCCGTCAGTTCAATGCTTCCCGACCAGCTGTTGGCAACCCCGTATGAATAAAAATCGCCCCCAAGCGAAAGGGCTTCCCCGACAATGTTTTTCGAGGAGCCCGAACTGAACGCCGACAGATAGATCCGCGAGCCGGTGTTCACGGTGGTTCCGGCAACCGAGCTGCCCAGCGCCGTATTCGACTCGATCATGATATCGCCGCCCAGCACGGTCGTTTCGCCCGTATACGTATTGTTGCCCGCAATGCGCAACTTTCCGGGGCCGATCTTATTGATGCTTCCCAGACCGGACACGTCCGCATTGAGCCAGCAATGGGCTCCGGGCCAGAGCAGCAACCCGTTGTACAGGATGTTGAAGTCGTGGCTGCCGGACGACAGCCCCAAGTTGCCGGAAAGGGTTGAAATGCCGCCATCCGTGATCAGATCCCCGGCCAGCGTCAACGTCGAGGTGCCGGAATCAAAATCGGCCCCGTCGTAGAGAACGAGATCCCCGATGGTTTCCGTTTGACCGTTCATGTCGTAGGTCCCGGCACCATAGATGGTGACATCATCGCCGATTTTGTACGAAGCGTTCTGGAGCACGGTTGCACCGTCTTCAATGACCAGGTCGAAGGGAATCGAGTTGCCGGAAGCCTGATCCAGCTCCAGCGTTCCATCTTCCACCGTGGTCGAACCGGAAAAGGTGTTTCCCGAGCTGCCGTTAAACGAGACGGTTCCGGTACCGAATTTAACCACCGATCCGCTCCCGCTCACGACCCCGTACAAGCGAACGAGGCCATAGTTTCCGACACGCAGGTCGTAGGCCCCCAAGTCGACATCGCCATAGAAGAGCAAGTGGTTGTTATAGCCCATCATTCTGATCTGGGCATCGGCGACCAGCTCGACATCCATATACATGTCGGCGATCGTCAGATAGGTCGTATTGATCCGTATGCTCTCGATCAGGCCGATCGTATTGCCGGATAACGAATAACCCGTACCCTGGATTTCGATCTTATACACGTCGAGTCCAACAATATTGTTGACCGTAGCCTTGTTGGAGGCACTGGACGGGAACAGCAGCGTATCACCGTCGGCCGGCACGGCATTTTCCACCCAGTTCGCCGCCGTGCCCCAAAGAGTGCTCGAGCTGCCGTCCCACGTCAGCGTATCGCCCTGCGAGACGCCGCTGCCGAGGCACAGCCCCGCGAGGATCCAGAGCGTGCGCACGGCCGCCGAGATCCCGGATTGAAAGGAGTTCGCGTTCATCTTATTCCCTCCCGTTTGAAGGGAAACCGATTTCCGGCGATACGGGCACGCGTCCGATGAGATCTTTCCGGGAACCATCTCCCCTCGATCAGGGAGGTAGTCTGAGAACCCTCGGCGAACCTGTCAATCAAGCAAACACTTGTTCCGCATTTGTTGCTTTATATTATCCTTTTTTTGCACCTATCGATTACAGGGAGGCCAACTCGCCGATCGAGAGGTCCGTCCAGCCGGGCTGGGCGAGCAGGTGCTCCAGCAGCAGGGCCGATGCGACGGCGTCGTAGAGCGCGTCGTGGGCTTCTTTGGCCGGACACAGGGAATCGACCTTGCGCTTGAGATCGAGCAGGACCATCAACTCCCCGAGGGCATAGGACGCGCAGCCCGGCCAAACCTTGCGGGCGATCCGGAGGGTATCGATCCACAAACCGAACCGGTGCATGGGCGCCATCAGCCGCAAAAACTTTTTTTCGGTGGCAACATTGTGCGCACACAGAGGAAACGCCGTCAGGCGCGGGCGGATTTCCGGCCACAGCTCTTGCGGCAAAGGGGCGGCGGCGATTGCATCCCGCAGCAAAGCATGGCGCCCCGGCGCATTGGGATTGAACGGGCGGTTCGGTTCGACGCGCAGCAGGCTTTCGAACATGGACTCCGGCGCCACCTTTCCGCCCTTCAGCGCGACCATGCCGATCTGCCACGGCTCGTTCGCAAACCCGCGGACCGACCCCGTCGTCTCGTAGTCGAGCACCGTGATCTCCGCATCCAGAATGGCCGTGGTTGAATCCATCTGAAAACTAAAGCAGATCCGCGCGGCCCGAGGCAAACCCCGCCGCGCGGTTATTTCCGGGCCGTCGCGGCCTGCGCCTATCGCATCCGCTCGCTGTTGAGCAGATCTTCGAGCTGCTGGGCCATCGCTTCCGCTTTTTCCGGATGCATTGCGATGAGGTTGTTCAATTCGGAGGGATCGTTCTTGAGGTTGTAGAGTTCCGCTTTTTTGGGCACCCGGAGGCCGCCGCCCTTCCCCTGCCCTCTGATATACTTCCATTCGCCCAGTCGCAGGGCGCGGCCGGCGCGCCCCGCCTCTTCAACCATGTAGGGCAGTCCGGCGCGGTCTTCGCCGAGCAGCGTCGCCAGCGTGTTGCGGCTGTCGATCCCCTCGTCGTCGGCCAGCTCGACGCCGGTCAGCGCCGCGAACGAACCCATCAGGTCCACCTGGTTGACCAACGCATCGGAAACGCCCGGCTTGATGCGGGCCGGCCAGCGCACGATGAACGGAACGCGGGTGCCGCCTTCATAAATCTGGTATTTGCCGCCGCGATAGATGCCCGAACCGTCGTGCCCCCGGTCCACCTCTTCGTCGGAGGTCTTCACGACCGTTCCGTCGTCGTAGCCGTCGTCGTAGACGGGGCCGTTGTCGCTCGAAAAGACAATGATCGTGTTTTCGGTCAGGCCGTATTGCTCAAGCGTGGCCATGATCTCGCCGGTGGCCCAATCGAACTCCACCATGGCGTCGCCGCGGTAGCCGAGTTTGGTCGCGCCCTGGAAGCGCTTGTTCGGCGCGCGCGGCACGTGGATATTCTGCGAGGCGAAATAGAGGAAGAACGGACGGTCCTTGTTTTCCGCAATGTAGCTCTTCGCTTCCTTCACGAAGGTGTCGCTGATGGTTTCTTCGTTCCACAGCGCGGACTTTCCGCCCGCCATGTAGCCGATGCGTCCGATGCCGCCGATGACGCTGTTGTTGTGCCCATGCGTGCTTTTGTAGTAGGTCATCGCCTCGGGCGTTTGCTTGGCGCAAGGATACTGGGTGCTTTCGGTGTGCTTGCGCGCCGCCTCCAGGGTTTTTTCGACGAAAAGCGGGTCTGCGGGATCGAGGTTCACGACGCGGTGGTTGCGAAGATAGACGCAGGGGACGCGGTCGTTGGTGGACGGCAGCAAAAACGAATAGTCGAACCCGATTTCCAACGGCCCCGGCTTCACCTCCCCGTTCCAGTCGGTCGGCACGTCCTTGGCGCCGATGCCGAGATGCCATTTGCCGATGACGGCGGTGGCATAGCCCGCGCGCTTGAGCATGTCGGGAAGCGTCGTGATATCGGTCGGGATCGAAAGCGGCGCATTGGGCGGAAGAATGGTGACCTGGTGGCGGAACGCATATTTGCCGGTCAGCATCGAAAAGCGCGACGGCGAACAGGTGGCCGACGTGCAGTGGCCATCCGTAAAGCGCAAGCCTTCGGCGGCCAGCCGGTCGATGTTCGGCGTCGGAATCATCTTGCTGCCATACGCCCCGACATCGCCGAAGCCGACATCGTCCCCATAGATCAAAATAATATTCGGTTTTTCCGCGGCCATGGCCCCGGCAATCAATCCCACAGACAGCAATCCCACCCAACGTTTCATTACGACTCCTTTTCGACTTGTTTCATTTATAAACGAACGAAACCGGCCAAAAGGGACATATGCCGACGCGATCGGTCGAATTAAAAACGTTGGTGGCGACGGGATGCACGCGCACGATGCTTCCGAATCGGCGGGAAAGCGCGGGCACGAAAGGACCACGAACCGGCAAAAAGTCGGGCAAAGACCCGAATCAACCAGAGACTGCCGATGTGCCGGGAGTGCCCTTGACCTTGCCCGAGATATCACTTACATATGAAATCGTTTTTGGCAGGGGTGCTTTTCCCTGCCTAAATTTTTATGCGCGCGGCGCAACCCGCCGCGCACCGACGGATCGGAAGCCGGATGACGGCACTTTTCAACTTCACGAGGTTTGGTCATGGCAGTGCATGGCAAGAATTGGCAAACGGACGCGGCAAGCAGCTCCCTCGAACGGCTGGTGCCGCGCGTGGAACGGGACTACGCGCACGAGCTGGCATCGCGCCCTGTAGAATGGGGCGGCTTCAAGGAACGGCTCGTGGGCGAATGGCCGCGGTTGTTCGGCTATCTGCACGAGCTCTATGGCTGGCAGTATGATTTTTTCTACACGCTGGAGCTGGTGCTGGACCTGCTGGTGCGGCACTGGCTGTCGCGCCCCGATGCGTTGCGCGCGCTCGACGACCGCCGCGCCGCCAACCCGCAATGGTATGCCGATGAACGCATCGTGGGCATTGTGTTGTATGTGGATCTCTTCAGCGACAATCTGTCGGGCCTGCGCGAAAACATTCCCTATTTCCAGAAACTCGGAGTGACCTACCTGCACCTGATGCCGCTCTTCGCGGTGCCGCACGGCGAGAACGACGGCGGCTATGCCGTCAGCGACTATCGCTCCATCCATCCGGACGTCGGCACCATGGAGGAGCTCGCCCTGTTGACGGACGAGCTGCGCGAAAACGGCATCAGCCTGGTGCTTGATTTTGTCTTCAACCACACGTCCGACGACCACTACTGGGCGCGGCAGGCCCGCGCCGGCGATCCCGATTACATGGCGTTCTATCACACCTTTACGGACCGGAACGAGGTCGATCGCTACCAGACCCATCTGCGCGACATTTTTCCCGAAATCCGCAAGGGCAGCTTTATCTGGAACGACGAAATGCAACGCTGGGTCTGGACGACCTTCAACAGCTACCAGTGGGATTTGAACTACAGCAATCCCGCCGTGCTGCGCGCCATGGCCGAGGAGATGCTGTTCCTTGCCAACCAAGGCGTCGAGGTGCTGCGGCTCGACGCCGTGGCCTTCATCTGGAAACGGATGGGAACCGATTGCGAAAACCAGCCGGAGGCGCACACCATCATCCGCGCCTTCAACGCCATCGCGCGAATCTGCGCCCCGGCGGTGGTCTTCAAATCGGAAGCAATTGTCCACCCCGACGAAGTGATCCGCTACGTCCATCCCGACGAGTGCCAGCTCTCCTACAACCCGCTGCTGATGGCCCTGCTTTGGGAGGCGCTGGCCACGCGCGAAGTCAAGCTGCTGGTGCATTCCATGAAGCACCGCACCCGCATCCACCCGGAGTGCGCGTGGGTCAACTACCTGCGTTGCCACGACGATATCGGGTGGACCTTCGACGACGAGGATGCCCGCCAGCTAGGCATCGACCCCTATGGGCACCGTCGCTTCCTCAATCGGTTTTACACGGGGCAGCATCCGGGCTCCTTTGCGCGCGGCGTGCCCTTCCAGTACAACCCCGAAACCGGCGACCTGCGCGTCTCCGGCACGCTTTCCTCGCTGGCCGGCCTCGAAGAGGCGCTGGAGAAAGGCGACAACGAACTGATCGATCTCGCCGTGCGGCGCATCAACATGCTGCGCAGCATCCAGGTGAGTATCGGCGGGATTCCGCTGCTGTATGCCGGCGACGAACACGGCATGCTCAACGATTACACCTTCCTGTCCGATCCCGCCAAGGTCAACGACAGCCGCTGGGTGCATCGTGCCAGACGCAAGTGGCGGGCGCACGACGACCTGACCGACAGCAACACGCTCGAATGGAAGTTCTTCATGGAAATGTCCCGCCTGTTCCACCTGCGCAAGGAAATTCCCGCATTCCGCAGCGGCGGCATGGAGGTGATCGATTCCGGCAATCCCCACCTGTTTGCCTACACCCGCACCAACGGCGGACAAAAGCTCCTCGTCGTTAACAACTTTTCCGAGTTCGACCAAACCATGCCCGCCGAACGGCTGGCCGCCGCCG
>NZ_JBFJYW010000162.1:0-8669 GCF_041622395.1 Pontiella sp.
GCCTTGTGGTTGGAGCGGCCGACGCGGCCGCGCAACTGATAGAGGTCCGAGAGCCCGAAGCGCTCGGCGTTTTCGACCAGCAGGGTGTTGCAGTTCGGGATGTCGACGCCGCTTTCAATGATGGTGGTGCAGAGCAGGACATCGAACCGCCCCTCGACGAACGCATGCATGATTCCGGAGAGTTCCTTTTCGCCCATCTGGCCGTGGGCCACGGCGATCCGCGCCTCGGGAACGAGCCTGCGCAGGCGGTTGTCGACATGGTGGATGGTTTGGACGCGGTTGTGCAGATAAAACACCTGCCCGCCGCGGTGGAGCTCGGCGCGGATGGCTTCGGTGATGATCTCCTCGTCGTAGGGGATCACGTTCGTGTCGACGGGCTGGCGCTCCTGCGGGGCGGTCTTGATGGTGCTGAGGTCGCGCACGCCGGTGAGGCTCATGTAGAGCGTGCGCGGGATCGGCGTTGCCGACATGGTGATGACGTCGACCTGCTTGCGCAGCTCCTTCAGATGTTCCTTGGCGGTGACGCCGAAGCGCTGTTCTTCGTCGATGATGACCAGTCCGAGGTTCTTGAAGCCGACGTCCTTGGAAAGGATCCGGTGCGTGCCGATCAGGATATCGACTTCGCCTTCGAGGGTTTCGGCCAGCGTCGTGTTCTGCTGCGCCTTCGTGCGGAAGCGGCTGACCATGTCGACCCGGACGGGGAAGGCGGCCATGCGCTCGACGAAGGTGTCGAAGTGCTGCTGGGCCAGGACCGTGGTTGGAACCAGCACGGCCACCTGCATGCCGTCCATCACCGCCTTGAACGCGGCGCGCATGGCGACCTCGGTTTTGCCGAAGCCGACGTCGCCGCAGAGCAACCGGTCCATCGGCCGCAGCTTTTCCATGTCGCGTTTGAGCTCATCGGCGGCCGAGAGCTGGTCGGGGGTTTCTGTATAGGGGAAGGCGGCTTCGAATTCGGCCTGCATGGCGGTGTCTTTCGAGAAGCGGTAGCCGCGTTTCGCCTGCCGTTCGGCCTGCGTTTGCAGCAACTGGGCCGCCAGATCCCGCACCGCCTCCTGCGCATTCTCTTTGTCGTTGCGCCACTTGCGGCCCCCCAGCGTGTGCGGTTTCGGGGCATGCTTGCCCATGCCCTTGTAGCGGGTCAGCAGGTGGGCTTGCGTGACGGGCAGGTAGACCTTTTCGCCCTTGGCATATTCGATCGACAGCACTTCCATGCTTTTGTCGTTGAAGGTGGTTTCGACGATGCCGAGATATTTGCCCACGCCGTGCTCGACGTGTACCACGAAGTCGCCCGGCTGGATGTCCGCCGCTTCGCTGACCCGCTCCTGTTGCTTGTGGAACCGCTTTGCGCCGCGCGCATGCGCGTTGCGCCCGGTGTGGTAGGCGTAGAAATCGGACTCGGTGACGACCAGGGCCTTGCGCCAGGGATCGATGGCGCTATCGTGCAGGACCCCGTGGTGGAGTTCCAGCGAGGGGAACCCTTCGAGATCCCCGTAGAGTTCCCGGAAGCGGTTGAGCGTTCCGGCGGTCTCAAAGAAGAAATGAACCGACCAGTCGGCGGTGGCATCGGCGCAGCGTTGGTCGACGAACCGCCGCCGGGCCTGTTCGGCGACCTTGGGATGGGTGTCGTAGGAGACCGCGAATAGCCCGGTGTCGTAATATTCGAATCCGGTTTCGATTCTTTGCGGCGCGCGGTCCGTGCCCGGGCCTTCGTTGACGATCAGCGTGTTTTCGGGAAGCAGCTCGGCGAGGGGGCTGGTGGATTCCCCCGCAAAGCCGAAGTTCATCTGGGGAAGCTGGACGGAGTCGATCTTTTCGATGGAGCATTGGGACTGGTCGTCGAAATAGCGGATCGAATCGATCTCGTCGCCGAAGAACTCGATGCGCACGGGGCGGGGCGATCCGGGGGGCCAGCAGTCGAGGATGCCGCCGCGCAGGGCGGCTTCGCCCTGGGCATAGACCTCGACGCCGAACTCGTAGCCCGCGTCCGCCATCCATTCGGTCAGGCTCCGCGGGGGGTGCTCTTCGCCGACGCGCAGCGTTTGCACCGCCTGTCCGGCTTCCCCGGCCAGCGGAACTTCCTGTTCCATCGCCTGCGGGCAGGCGACGATGACGAAATTCGAGTCGCGGCCGTGGCTGGAGGCAAGGAGTTCGACCAGCTTGAGGTGTTCGCCGAATACCGCCGGATCTTTTTCCATCGGTTGGAAACGATGAATGGGGGCGGGCCGCCCCGCGTGCGCGGCCAGGGTATGCAGCGATTCGTGGAGCCGCTCCATCTCGCGGACGTCGGCGGCAACCCACAGGAGGTTGTGCCCGCGTTGGAGCAGGTCGAGGCACAGCAGGGCCTGGGCGCTGATGGGCGCGTCGGCGACCTGGAGGGGCCCGCCCGCCACGCGGTCAAGCCCCGGCGCGCCGACCCGGAGGGTCCCCGTGGTTTGTGCTGCGCTGGCCATGGCGGGCTAGATGATTCCTTTGCGGATGCCTTTGGCAACGGCCCCGGCCTGCGACTGGACGTTGAGTTTCTTGTAGGTGTTGGCGATGTGGAACTTGACCGTGTTGGTGGAGAGGTTCATTTCGTCGGCGATCTCCTTGATGATTTTGCCGGTGGCGAGGGACTGCAGCACGTCGATCTCCCGTTCGGTGAGGTCGAACTCGTTGTTGGGGTTTCTTTTTTTGGGGAAGGCGTCGAGCACCAGCGACGCGACCTGGGGATCGAGCGATGCGCCGCCCTGCACGACGTCCTCGATGCTGCGGATGATCTGGTCGACCGCCAGGCTCTTGAGCAGATAGCCCGAGGCCCCGGCGCAAATGGCGTCGATCACATGCTTCTTGCGCTCGGAACTGGTGAGCACGATGCATTTGATCTCGGGATCCGCCGCCTTGATTGCGGTGAGCCCTTCGATGCCGCCCATGCCCGGGAGGGCGAGGTCGATCAGCATGATTTGGGGGTGTCGTTTTTCGCTTTCCAAGCACTCCAGCGCTTCTTCGCAGGAGGAAAAGTTCCGTTCGCAGCGGACGGTTGCCGAGGCGTTGACGATTTCGGTCAGGTTGGTTCGGAACGCCGCATGGTCCTCGATCAGCCAAATCACCACCGGTTCCTGTTTGTTCGATCCTTTTGTCATATCCCGTTCCTATTTAATCGGCATGCTCAGCGTGACCTCGGTTCCCTTGCCCGGCTCCGAGAAGATGTCCAATTCGGCCCCCAGCAAACGCGCGCGCCGTTCCATGTTCGCCAATCCGCGGCCGGTATCGCTGTTGGCCACCTGCGCGCAGGCGGGGTCGAATCCGCATCCGTCGTCCTTCATGGATAGGACCAGCACGCAATGGCGCAGGTCGGCGTGGATCCGCATGTGTTCGGCCTTGGCGTATTTGGCGCAGTTGTATAGGGCCTCCTTGACCAGCAGCATGATGTTGCGGCGGGTCTTGGCCGGGACTGCGGCCTCCGCGACGTTGTCGGGAAACTCGCAGATCACCTGGCTGCCGGCCAAGATGCTTCGGGCGGTTTTTTCGATATGCCCGAACATTTCGGCCAAGTGGACGACGTCGGAATCCATGTGCCAGATGATCTCCTTGATCGACAGGAAACTTTCCTGGGCGATGTGGCCGATTTCGTTCAGCTTTTCTTGCAGGAGTGAGGGGGGTGGGTCTTGCTGCAGCCGCTTGGCGATCATGGAGATGGTGCCGAGGTTGCTGCTGATATCGTCGTGGAGGTCGGCGGCGATCTGTTGCCGGAGCTCGTAGAGGGCCCGTTGCCGGATGGTGCGTTGGTAGGCGATCCACAGGATCAGGCTGAAGAGCAGCACGATCCCGCCGCCAATGCCGATCGTCCAGTAAAAGGATTGCCGCGTGGCACGGGCAATCAGCAGGCGGTGTTGGGTCTGCGCCAAGGCCTCGGCAACCTTTTTGCGTTCGGCCAGCTGCTCGATATGGTCATGTTCCTGGATGATTTCGCGGCCGTTGCCGAAGCCGTCGACCAGCAGTGCGGGGGCGGTGCCCGCGTCTTCGGGAAGGCGGGTCATTCGGATGGTTTTGCCGGCGGCGAGATTTTCCTGTTGATCGCCTTCTCGGCCGATGACCCGGATCTCTGCCATGGCGAAAACCGGGCGGTCGTTGTGCCGCGGCAACGCGTGCAGCGTGAGGCGCAGGAACCGCGCGCGGACTGCTGAAAGGGGGTGCCAACGCATGCGGGAGGGCAGGGTCTCTTCGATCACCGCAGACTGGACGATGGGGTTTTCGTTCAACGCCCTGCGGAGTTCGATGTGGTATTTCAAGGGGAAGGCGAATTCCGGAATCGGCATGTCGGGCACCTTGGCGGGATAGAGTTCCACGCGGCCGATGTTGTGCTGGGCGCCAAGGTCGATCTCGATTTCCGGGGGATGGTCCCGGATCGTCTGCTCGTCGTAGTATTGGATGAAGTCCGGCACGGGGTGGACGGTATGCAGGTTTCTTCCCACCTGGAGTTTCCGGTCGGTGAGATACGGCAGCTTCCAGTAGGGGGCTTCGTTGTAGGAGTCGGATGCCTCCAGCCGCTGGTAGGCCGGCGGGGCGATGTTGTTGCCGTTTTGAAACACCATCCATTCATCGAGCGCGAAGAACTGGGAATCCGCCTGGCGCTCGCCCTTGGTAACCGTGATCCGCACGGACTGGACGTCGCTTTGGGGAAAGCTGAAAAAAACCGGATGCAGGCCGGGGTCGGGGAAATCCGCGGTGGTCCAGTCCACGACCGTTACGGGCAGGTTCGGTTCCTGGTGGCTGAAAACATCGATCTTGAATCGTTTTGGGAACCCATAGTTGCCTTCCGGGGAAAACGCGGGGTAATAGGCCGGCACGAGGGCAATGCCGTCGACGCTGGTGGTCCATTTGCCGGGGAACGACAATTGCAGCCAGGCTTCCATGGTGTCGTTGGTCGGGGAAACGGGGTGGCGCCCGCTGAGATAGCCGAAGTATTGGAGGGGCGGGTTGTCCCTGCTTTCGAGCGGCGGGTATTGCTCCAGCTGCCGCTTTAGCGCCTGTTCCCGTTTTTCAAGCGCCTTCACGCCGCGCTCATGGACCATGCTCGGCCGGGCTGCGGGTTCTCCGGGGAAGCGGGGGTCGGAATAGGTCCCGCTCGCCGGGGGCTGCGCCGGGCTTAGGCTCGCCACGATCGGCAATATGAACGCTATGGGTAGTAACTTGCGGAGCATGGGGCCACGGGATTCAAATGAAAGGTTGGATTGAGAACGCGGAGAAGATAGCACACCTGCGTTTGGGCCGACAAAAAATATTCCCGGGAAAACTCCGGCTTCCGCTCTTGAAAAACCACCTGATTGGCTAGGTAGATTTTGCGAATTCGGGATGCTATGTTTTGGCGGTTAAACGGATTTCTCGACGAGCACGGGTGTGGGGCGGGGGAGTCCGGTGATGGAGCGGATGTAAGAACCAGGAGTCTATTATGTTGAATCGGAATTTGAATCGTCGATCCTTTGGCCTGGCCGGGGCCGCGGCCTTTGCGGTTGCGCCCCAGGTGTTTGGTGCCGGTCAATCCGGGACGGAGGTCCCCAGCTACCTTCGGAAATACGCGGCCTTGTATAAAACCGACCCGAAAGCCGCCGCGCTGGAATTCTTCAAGACGGCCGAATACGGCCTGTTCATCCATTACGGCCTCTATTCGCTGCTTGGCCGGGGCGAATGGGTGCAGCTCAACGACAAAATCCCCGTCCTGGAATACGCGAAACTCAAGGACCAGTTCACGGCGGAAAAGTTCGATGCCGATTTCATTACCGACATGGCGCTCGATGCCGGGATGAAGTATGTCAACATCACGACGCGCCATCACGACAGCTTCTGCCTCTTCGATTCCAAGTACACCGACTTCAAGAGCACCAACTCGCCCGCCAAGCGGGACCTCGTGGCGGAGCTGGCCGAAGAGTGCCGCAAGAAGGGGCTCGGTTTTTACCTCTATTACTCGCATGGCCGCGACTGGCGCCATCCGCATGCGCCCAACAACGGCGATTGGGGCGGCAATGCCCGGCCGAAATACGATACCCCGGAGACGTTCTATAAATACGGCGAGGAGCAGGATCTCCAGATTTATGTGGAGTTCATGAAAAACCAGATTACCGAACTGCTGACCAACTATGGTCCGGTCGGCGGCATCTGGCTGGATGGGGAAGGCACCCCGAAATCCCGCAAGGACAAACTGCATCAGTTCAAGCTGCAGGAGCTCTACGACCATATCCACTCGCTCCAGCCCCAGGCGCTGGTGTCCTACAAGCATGGGTTGACCGGTACGGAGGACTTCAAGGCCCCCGAACGCAAATTCGAGGGAACCTCCGAGATCCCGCTGGAGTTCTGCGATACCCTGCAACCGTGGAAATGGGGATACGACAAGAGTCTCGACGGCAAGCACAAGGGTGCGGACGCGGTCATGAAAATGCTGGCCAACGCCAAGCAAAAGCAGGGCAACCTGTTGTTGAACGTCGGCCCGCTGCCGGACGGATCGATCCACCCCGAAGATATAAAGACGCTGGCGGAAGTCGGCAAGCGCCTTCGGCAGGGGTAGGGGCATGAGGCTAACAAAACGCGTTTTTCCGGTGGCTCTGTGCATGGTGGCGGTTGCCGCCGCGCATGCCGCAAGCCGGCCCAACATCCTGTTTCTGCTGACCGACGACCAGCGGGAAGGGACGCTGAGCATCGAAGGCCACCCCGTCATCAAGACGCCGAACCTGGACCGCTTGGCCACCGACGGGGTGCGGTTTTCCAATGCCTATATCTCCAACCCGATCTGCATGCCCAGCCGGGTTTCTTTTCTGAGCGGGGTGTACGAGCGGGTGCACGGGGTGGGTTTTTCTTCCCGCCACGAGCTCTCGATGGAGCAGTGGAACCAGACCTATCCGCAGATCCTGCGGCGGAACGGGTACTACACCGGCTTCATCGGTAAACTGGGCGTCGATAAATATCCCTTCAAAAACGGCCGCGGCGGAGAAACCTTCGATTTCTGGTGCGCGCACGATGGCTGGGCGGCGTTCTATCCCAAAGGATTGAAAAACTGCTCGGCCTACAAGGACCTGAAGGCAGACATCGTCACCCCCATGATGGGCGAAGCCTTCGAAAACTTCCTCGAGCAGCGGGACGAAGACAAACCCTTCTGCCTATCGGTCAGTTTTTCCGCGCCGCATGGCTCGATCTCCGGCTCCATGGTTCCCGGCGAGTCCGGCAAAACGCGGATGACGCATCCGGCCAACGAGACCAAGCGGCTGGCCGGGCATCCCATCTATGGCGACCTCTATCGCGACATCGCGATCAAGCTGCCCGAAGAGACCGGCCAAGACGCCGGGAAATTCATCCCGACGGAACTGATGAAGCAGGATGGCCGCAAGAATACCTACTCGTTCAGCTATGACCGCAAAACCAGCCTGGAGCAGCACTACCGCTACTACCAGCTGATCACGGGCATCGACCACGTCGTTGGCCAGATGTTGGCCGGGTTGGAAAAACGCGGACTGCTCGAAAATACCATCATCATCTATTCGAGCGACCACGGATTGCTGATGGGCGAATACGGCATGGGCGGCAAGGCGCTCGCCTACGACCTGACGGCCAAGGTGCCCTTTATCCTGTACGATCCCTCGTTGCCGAAGGAACGGCGCGGCGCGGTGCTCGATGCGTTTGTCATGAACGTGGATGTTGCGCCGACCATTCTCGCCTATGCGGGGCTTCCCGAACCGAAGATCTGCCAGGGCCGCAACCTGATCCCGCTCCTGAAAAACCCCGCGATGCCATGGCGCGACGCGGTGTTCGTCGAGAACCTGTTTGTCGGGCGCGACAACCCCTTCGTTGAAGCCGTCCGGTTCAAAAAGTGGAAATATGTCCGCTACTTCGACCATGCCGGCGGCTGGAACTACAACGACAACCAAGTCGACTTCGGCAACAAGGAACCCGTCTTCGAGCAGCTGTTCGATCTCGAGGCCGACCCGCAGGAGCGCAACAACCTCGTGGAATCCGGCGCCGCCCCCGAAACGCTCGAAATGTTGCGGAAGCGCTGCCGCGCCGAATCCAAAGCCCAGATCCAGCTCCGCAACACCGTCCGAAAATAATCCCAATTTAAAAAGAGGGCCGCATGCGTTGCGCAGTTCCCGAGGAAAAACGCGCAATGGTAAAGTCGAGGTTCAGATGAGTGAGATAACCGCAACGGAACGCACGATGCTCTCGTTGATTGGCGCGGGGCTGGAAAAACGCGCTATCGCGAAGCAGTTGAGAAGCAATGTGCTGATGGTGGCCTTCCGGCAGCGCCGCCTATACAAAAAGCTTGGCGTTCCCAATGCGCCCGCCGCGGTGCACTATGCCTTTAAAAACGGCCTCTTGCCGGATTGATCGATCCCGTTCAATGATCCTAGCCCGGCGTAGCCGGAACCAAATTTTACCACCCGCTATGCTCGAGGACGCAGTGGCGCAGTGAAGTCTAAATGCGCGGCTGCTCTGCGTCTCTGTGGAAAAACGCCGTCGTAAGCATGATCCTAAATCGGGGAATGGAACCACCGATGAACCCAGATGGACACGGATACGCAATTAGATGTGGAGATGGTTCCGCTCACCCGCCGGAGTAAGAACCTGTTCCGCATATCCTGTTCATGAATCTGTGTTTATCGGCAATTGATCGCTATTCGCTCGCAATGGCTATCGGTGGTTCA
>NZ_JBFJYW010000163.1:0-8613 GCF_041622395.1 Pontiella sp.
AAACAGTCATATGCTTCAAGAAACGAAAGGAGGTAGGCTTATGGCTACCAACCCGGCAGGAAAAGGAACGAAGACCATTGGGATCAACATGAAACTGGAGATGGCCAAGGAGCTGGAGCGTCGCGCGGCTTCAATGCAAATCTCTACAGGTGCATACTGCAAAATCGTCCTTGGAGAATGGATTCAATCCGGCAAGAAGCTGAAACTCCAAGAAAACTAAAACCCGCACTACGTTGCGCGAAAAACCGGCTTTCGGCGAGGAGGTCGGTTTTTTGTTTTTTCCGCTCCCGCAGTCATGGCACGATGCGACGCATGCAAACCAAGAACCTAGCAATTGTCGGGACCGGAGCGGTTGGAGGCTACTATGGCGGCCTGTTGCAGCGGGCGGGATTCAACGTCCACTTCCTGCTGCACAGCGACTTTGAGCACGTCCGGAAAAACGGACTGGTCATTGAATCGACCTACGGCGACTTCACGCTCCCCAACGTCCATGCCTACCACGATCCGCGCGATATGCCGCCGTGCGATATCGTGGTGGTTGCCCTGAAAACCACGGCCAATGCCGCGTTGCCCAGCATCCTGCCCCCGCTCGTCGGAAAGGACCCCCTCGTGCTGACGTTGCAGAACGGGCTCGGCAGCGAGGAAGAGATCGCCGGGATCGTCGATCCGCAAAACATCATCGGCGGTCTCTGCTTCCTGTGCTCGAACAAAATCGGTCCCGGCCATATCCGGCATCTCGACTATGGCCTGATCACCCTCGGCGAATATCGGGCCGACGGGCAATCCGGCGGCATCACGGAGCGGCTTGAAAAACTCGGTTGCGATTTAAAGTCCGCCGGGATTCCCATCCAGCTGGTCGAAGACCTTGCACTGGCCCGCTGGAAAAAACTGGTTTGGAACATTCCGTTCAACGGGCTCTCGGTGATTCGCAATGTCCTGACCGACCAACTCATCAAGACCCCGGAAAACCGCGCCCTTTGCGAAACGCTGATGAACGAAGTTGCCGCAGGAGCGGCCGCCTGCGCGCGCCCCATCGAACCCGCCTTCATCAGCAAAATGATCGCGGATACCGAACGGATGGAGCCCTATGCCCCCAGCATGAAACTCGACTACGACCGGGGGAACCCGATGGAGATCGAAAGCATCTACGGCAACCCGATCCGGGCCGCGAAGGCGAAGGGGGTGCCCATGCCCGAAACCGAAAAACTCTACCATCAACTCCTGGCGCTCAATCCTCGCGGAGGCCTTGCCCATTGATCGGTGCTATTGAGCATTAATTTCGTTGGCCAGCGGACCGAACCGGCCGGCACCGTTCCATACATGACTCCGGCTCGCCGGGAAAATGCAGAGGAACCGCCCAACATGATCAATCTGGATTATTCGGAACACCCCGTCCTGGATGTGCGCTTCGTGAACGACGACCTGTTCGAACTGGTACTGGACCGGAACGGACTTGAATTTGCGCCGGGCGATTGTGCCGCCATCTATACGACCGACGAAAAATCGCGCCCCTACAGCATTGCCTCGGGATCAAGCGAAGACGACCTGCGCTTCGTCATCCGCAGGATGGCCGGCGGGGAAGTCTCCCCTTGGCTGGCGGCCCGGAAGCCGGGCGACTCCATCCGCATCACCCCGCCCTTTGGCTGGTTCCGCCCCGGCCAGGGGATCGGCGAAGCCCCCTTCGTCTTCATTGCGACCGGCACCGGAATCGCGCCGTTCCTCTCCTACATCAACACCTTCGACCGCCCGCCGGAAGCATGCCTTTATGGCGTCCGGCGGGAAGCCGACGCCATCGGCCTGCCGCAACTCGCCGAATCCTGCCCAACCACGCTGGCGGTCTCGCGCGAACACACCGAACACCTCCACGGGCGTGTGACCGCGTTGCTTGACCGCCTCCCGCTCGATGAGCGGACGCACTACTATGGCTGCGGCCTTGAAAGCATGGTCAACGAGGTCTCCGGATGGTTGCTGGAGCGCGGGATCGCACCCCGCCGAATCCACCGGGAAGTTTTCTTCCACGGATAGGGGGTACCGGCAAGGCGGGTCGAACAACTTTTGGAATGCGGCGGGGCGGGCTAGGCGTTGTCCCACCAAGGGGATGGGGCGGGATACGGGGCTTCGATGGAAACGGGTTCCTTGAGCGTGGGATGCACCACTTCGAGTCGGCGATGGTGCAAGGCGATGCTGCCATCGTCCGACCGCAGCCGCGCGCCGTATTTTTGATCCCCGGCGATCGGGCAACCGATGGCGGCCAGCTGCGCGCGGATCTGGTGGTAGCGCCCGGTCTCGAGATCGACCTCAAGCAGGATCAGCTCGCCAACCCGCCCGAGCGTCGCATAGGCGAGCACCGCGCACTGCGCCCCCGGATCGCCCTCGCGGCAAACCCGGGCCCGGTGGTTTTCGTGCGAGAGCCAATGGACCAGCTTGTCCGCAGGCTTCGTCGGGGCGCGCTCGACCAGCACGTGGTAGATCTTCTTGCAGTTGCGTTTGCGGATGCCTTCGTTGAGACGGCTCAACGCCTTGCTGGTGCGCGCAAAGAGCACCACGCCGCTAACGGCCCGGTCGATGCGGTGGACCGCGTTTAGAAACACCGCGCCGGGCTTGCCCTTTTCCACCCGCACCCATTCGCGCGCCCAATCCTCCAGATTCGGCAACCCGGTTCCACTATCCTGCGAAAGCAACCCGGCCGGTTTGTTGACCGCCAGCATGTGGTTGTCGGAAAAAAGAATCCGGTTTTCCAGATCCGCCGCGTTGTAGATTGATTCGTTCATGGCCTGATGCATACCCCGTTTAAAAGCGCATTGTCGATCAAACCGCAGCACGAAAACAAGGAGAACCCGGAAGTTCGACAGATCAAGCATTTAGCGTGTTTTTTTTAGGACGGGACGGGGCTTGCAACAATCCCGCCACTGGGCTACTTAGGGGGACTCTTAAAACAACTGAACAGCAAAGGGTTAAAGAAAAATGTCAAACTTCAAAGACAACATCACCGCTGACTCGCTGGCCGAACGCGCCTTGTTCCACCTGAAATACAGCCGCGGCAAAGACCTGCGGTCCGCAACCACCTTCGACAAGATGATGTGCTTCTCCCATGCCGTGCGCGACATGGCGGTCGATGGCTTCATCGCAACCCAACGCCAATACCTGGACAAAGACGTCCGCCGCGTGAACTACCTCTCCATGGAATACCTGATCGGCAAAATGCTGGCCAACAACGTGGTCGCGCTGGGCATAGTCGAGGCCTCCAAGGAAGCCCTCAAGAAACTGGATATTTCCTTCGAAGAAGTACTCGCACTCGACGTCGAGGCCGGCCTCGGCAACGGCGGCCTGGGCCGTCTGGCCGCGTGCTATCTCGACTCGCTCGCCACGAAGGAACTGCCGGCGTACGGCTACGGCATTCGCTACGAACACGGCATCTTCCGCCAGGAATTCGAAAACGGTTGGCAGAAGGAGCGTCCGGACGAATGGCTGGCGCTCGGCTATCCGTGGGAGCTGGTTCGCCCGGAATACACCCTGCCGGTCTGCGTCTACGGCCGCGTCACGAAAAACTTCCGCCCCGGCAAGGGGGCCAACGATGTCTGGCAGGACTTCCAGGTCTTCGAAGCCGTCCCCTTCGATTTGCCGATCATCGGCTATGGCGTTAACACCGTGAACATGCTGCGCCTCTGGAAGTCCCAGCCGGCGGAAGGGTTCCGCCTCGACGTCTTCAACCAGGGCGACTATGTCCGCGCCGTGGAAGAAAAGAACTGGGCGGAAAACGTATCGAAGGTGCTCTATCCCTCCGACTACACCTACGCCGGCAAGGAACTGCGCCTGATCCAGGAATATTTCCTGGCCTCCTGCTCCGTGCGCGACATCATCCGCCGCTACAAGAAGACGCATCGCGACTTCAGCCAGTTCGCGGAAAAGAACGTGATCCAGCTCAACGACACCCACCCCACCCTCGCGATCGTCGAACTCATGCGCGTGCTGCTTGACGAAGAGCACATTCCGTGGGCACAGGCCTGGGACATCACCGTCAACACCTTCTGCTACACCAACCATACGTTGCTGGCCGAAGCGCTCGAAAAGTGGACGGTCGACCTGCTGCAGCGCGTCTTGCCGCGCCACATGCAGATCATCTTCGAAATCAACCACCGCTTCCTGCAGCAGGTCGAGATCAACCATCCCGGCAAAGGCGAACTGATGCGCAAGGTTTCGCTGATCGAAGAAGGCGCCCACAAGCAAGTGCGCATGGCCAACCTCTGCGTGGTCGGCTCCAACAAGGTCAACGGCGTTTCGGCCCTGCACTCCGAGCTGCTGAAAACGGAAACCATGCCGGAATTCGACACGATCTATCCCGACAAGTTCACCAACGTCACCAACGGCATCACCCATCGCCGCTGGCTGATCAAGGCCAACCCCGAACTCTCGGAACTCATCTCCAAAAAGATCGGCGACGACTGGCGCAAGGACCTTTCCCAACTCGAAAAGTTCCAGGAGTTCGCCACCAACAAGGCCGTGCAGAAACGCTTCCGCGAAATCAAGCGGGAGAAGAAGGTTGAACTGTGCCGCGTGATCAAGGAGCTCACGGGCTACCTCGTTAGCCCCGACTCCCAATTCGACGTTCAGATCAAGCGCCTGCACATGTACAAGCGCCAGTTGCTGAAGGCCATGCACATCATCCACCTCTACAACAAGATCAAGGAAAACCCGGCCGCCCAGGTGCAGCCCAAAACCTTCATCTTCGCGGCCAAGGCCGCTCCGGCCTACCTGATCGCCAAGTCGGTGATCAAGCTGATCAACACCATGGCCGAATGCATCAACAACGACGTGGATGTCGCCGGCCGCCTGAAAGTGGTCTTCCTGCCCGACTACAACGTTTCGCTGGCCGAGAAGATCATCCCGGCCGCCGACATCTCGGAGCAGATTTCCACAGCGGGCCTCGAAGCCTCCGGCACGGGCAACATGAAGCTGTCGCTCAACGGAGCGCTGACGGTCGGAACCTGGGACGGCGCCAACATCGAGATTGCCCAGCACGTGGGCGAAGAGAACATCTTCATCTTCGGGAACCGCACCGAGGACCTCGCGAAGCTGCGGAGCAAGGGCTACAACCCGCGCACCTACGTCGAGAAGTCCGAGGACCTGCAAGGCGTGCTCGAGGCGATCCGCAACAACATCTTCGATCCGTCGCAGCCGGACCTGTTCAAGGACCTCTACAACGAGGTCACCGAGCACGGCGACTTCTACTTCTACCTCGCCGACTACGAGTCCTACATCAAGTGCAACGAAGAGGTGGACAAGCTCTACGCGACCCCGGCCAAGTGGACCGAGAAAACGATCCTCAACGTCGCCCGCATGGGTTGGTTCTCGTCCGACCGGTCCATCCAGGACTACTGCGACGACATCTGGCACCTCGAGCGCACCCCGGTGAAAACGGGCGAAGACATCGACTAACCGTTCCGTTCGTTCCATCGAAAAGGGCAGGCTCAAGAAGCCTGCCCTTTTTTCTTTTCCACGCGCCGGGGCCGGGCACAAAAAAAAACCGCGGATCCATGGATCCGCGGTTTGGAATGGTGGGCGATGACGGACTCGAACCGCCGACCCTCTCGGTGTAAACGAGACGCTCTAGCCAACTGAGCTAATCGCCCTTAAAAAGGGATTTCCTATGAAAAAATGGTGGGCGATGACGGACTCGAACCGCCGACCCTCTCGGTGTAAACGAGACGCTCTAGCCAACTGAGCTAATCGCCCATTTGTTCAAAGGAGCGCACATCCTACCCATTCCTCTTTTCGAGTCAAGCGGGTAGAATGAAAAAGTTTAGAATTCGATCATGGCGCTAGGAAAGGACGTCCTTCAGCGCCTCGAGCATGAAGCGGTTCTGCTCCGGGATACCGACGGTAATGCGAATGTGGTCCGGCAACCCGTAGGGATCCATCGGGCGCACGATAACCTTGCGCCGCTGCAACGCCTGAAACACCGCGCGCCCGTTGCCCGTCTTCACGAGAATGAAGTTGGCGCCGGAAGCCACCGTCTCGACGCCGAGCTTCGGCAGCTCTTCCTCGAAAAAGTCCAATCCGCCGGAAACCATCTCGCGGGTTTCGACGATATGGGTCACGTCGTCGAGCGCGGCGATGGCGGCGGCCTGGGCCACGGTGCTGACATTGAAGGGCTGGCGCACCTTGTTGAGCAACCGGATGAGTTCCGGATGGGCCACGGCATAGCCGATGCGCAACCCCGCCAACCCATAGGCCTTGGAAAAGGTGCGCAGCACGATGACGTTTTCCTTCCCGGCGCGGATGTGCTTGAGCACGTCGGGCTTCATCGCTTCGGGCATAACCTCGAAATAGGCCTCGTCGAAAACGGCGACAACGTGGTCCGGCAGCTTTTCGACAAAACGATCGATGGCCTCGGGCGAGACCATGGTTCCCGTCGGATTGTTCGGATTGCAGATGGCCACCAGCCGCGTTTCGGGCGTAATGGCCTCCAGCATGGCGTCGAGGTCGTGCACATGGCCGGGCATGGGGACGCGGACGGTCTCGCCCCGATACAGGGCGTTGGCGAGGAAATAGACGGCAAAGGCCTCCGCGCCCATGATCAGGTTCTTCCCCTGCTCCATGAACACATGGCAGAGAAAAACGATCAGCTCGTTGCTGCCGCAACCGAAGAGCAGGTTTTCGGGTTCGACGCAGAGCTTTTTCGCGAGCTTCCGCTTCAGATAGAACGCGCCGCCATCGGGATAGCGATGCACCTCGGAAATGGCCTCTTGCATGGCCTCCACCGCGAGGGGCGAGGGCCCCAGCTCGTTTTCATTCGACGCCACCTTGACGATCTCGGCGATATCGTCGAATCCCAGTTCGCGCGCCACCTCTTCGATCGGCTTGCCGGGCTCATATACCCTGAGATCCGAAATCCATTCCTTTGGCTTCATCCTTACGCTCCCGATTGTGGCGGCTCCGCCTCGATTTTCAAAACGTGGCGCACCCGGCAGGATTCGAACCTGCAACCCTCTGATTCGAAGTCAGATGCGCTATCCAATTGCGCCACGGGTGCGTCGTACAACGGCAGATAGGAATAAAGCTTTTCCCCCAGCGGGACAAGCGGATTCGGCCCCGCATCCCCACCCCGGAACTTTTTTGCAATCAGAGGTTGGACGCCCGGGATTGTTCCTCTATATTCCCCGCTTTCCCAAACTAACAAAGGAAAAGGATTTATGAACAAACTGGTCATAGGACTGCCAAAAGGCAGCTTGCAGGAATCTACATACGGGCTTTTCAAAAAAGCGGGATTCAGCATCAAGGGCGGTTCGCGCTCCTATTTTCCATCGATCGACGACGACGAGATTGAAATCCGCATTTTGCGGGCGCAGGAGATGAGCCGCTATGTCGAACACGGCATGTTGGACGCCGGCATTGCCGGGCTGGACTGGGTCGAAGCCAACGGGTCCGACGTAGTCAACCTGTGCGACATGGTCTACTCGAAGCAGAGCAAGAGCCCCATCCGCTGGGTCCTGGCCGTCCCGAACGACTCCGCGATCAGCTCCGTCAAGGATCTGGAAGGCAAGAAGATTGCCACCGAGGGCGTCGGCATCGTCGAACGCTGGCTTGCGAAGAACGGCGTGAAGGCCGAGGTTGAATTTTCTTGGGGTGCGACCGAGGTCAAGGTCCCCGACTTTGTTGACGCAATTGTCGACATCACGGAAACCGGCAGCTCGCTGCGGGCCAACAACCTGAAGATCGTTGAAACGCTGATGGAGTCGTACACCCAATTCTTCTGCTCGCAGGACGCCTGGGCGGACGAGTGGAAAAAACAGAAGCTCCAGAAGATTGCCCTGTTGCTGAAAGCCGCACTGGATGCGGAGGACAAGGTATTGCTGAAGCTGAACGTGGAAGCCGCCAACCTTGAAACCGTGAAAACGTTGCTGCCGGCCCTGCACTCGCCCACCATCAACTCATTGACGGAAGAGGGCTGGTTCGCGATCGAAACCGTTGTCGACGAATCGGTCGTCCGCGAAATCATCCCGGACCTGAAAGCCGCAGGAGCCGAAGGAATTATTGAAATTAGCTTGAATAAAGTCGTGGCATAGCTATCGTACTTGCCCTTTTAGAAACCAATTAGGAGAAACCATGGGTACCATTAAGAAATGGCGCAAGACCAAAATGTCGAACCACAAACGGCGCAAGCGCCGCCGTGCGGACCGCCACAAAAAGAAATAAGCTTAACTAGCTTCATCCATTTCAAGGCTGGGCATTTGCCCGGCCTTGCTTTGTTTTTCCAACCCTTGAAAACCCGTAGGGGATGCGGTTTCCAAGGGTTATTTTTTGCGCGCGAGACGTGAAGCGTGAGGCGTGAGGCGTGAGGCGTGACGTGAGGGAATCGATTACGGTTCAGCCCAAATGCGTACCGCCGGCGAGCGGAGCGCCATTCAGGAACGACGCAGCAGGCATGCGCTTCTTTCCTTGGGGCTGGACCTCGGTCAAACGCAACGCACCGTGGCCCGTAGCAACAAGCAGGCGGTCATCAAGCAGCCGGCCGGGGCTGCCCGCCCCCTCCTCCAGCTCCGCCTTCCAGATCTTAAGCACCTCGCCATTCGGCAGCGTGCAAAAACTGCCCGGCCAAGGGTCGAACGCCCG
>NZ_JBFJYW010000164.1:0-8608 GCF_041622395.1 Pontiella sp.
ACCAGATAGGCATGGAACTTGAGGCGTCCGGCAACCGCACCCGAAACAATCGTGGCGGCCGTGGCGGCAAAGGCCACCTGGAACAACCAGTCGACCTGCGGAGCCAACGCCCCTGCTTCAGCAACGAAATCAGCTCCAGCTTCATAAATTCCAAAACCACCGAAATTGAAATACGGATTCACGTCACCACCATATGATCCTGCGTACATGATACCGAAACCGACGGCAAAAAAGAGAATCATACCGATACACAGATCCATCAGGTTTTTGAACAGAATGTTCACCGTGTTCTTCGCTTGGTTGAATCCGGACTCAACCATGGCAAAACCCGCCTGCATGAAGAGAACGAGAATTGCCCCCAGCAACAGGAACATGTTGTCTATCGCATAAGCGGTCTCGTTAATCGCGGCAGCCGCATCGAATACGGGCTCCGCCTCGGCGGCGGCTTCTTGCGCCATTGCGGGCGCCGCCATCCCCAGCACCACCGCCGCAGCGATCAATGCCGTAATTTTGAACCATTTCATTTTCATCCTTACATCCTCCACGAGGTTTCCTTTCTAACTTGCCCGAACACCATGTTCGCGACTTATGGAAGCCCCCTTTCGCAACAGGTGTGCCAACGGCTTTTTTTACGGCGCCCCGCCGGACGCTACCTATTGCCCGGCAATGCTTTACGAATTTTTAAAATCGCCGGGACACATTTGGTTGCCTTGAATTTTATTCATCATTTTTGTTTTTCTGATGCTGATTGATACATATTTGTATCTCAAAGACCCGCAACCCCCGATCCCGCCCCGTTTTTCCTCCGATTTTGCCGATAGACCGGTAGAATCCGCCCCATGGACTTCGAAATCATCATCTCCGGCGGCACGATCTTTGATGGGAGCGGCAAACCCCCTACCCGTTGCGATATCGGCATTAACAACGATTGCATTACAAAAATGGGCGAACTTTCGGTGGCCAAGTGCGATAAACGCGTCGAGACGACCGGACTGACCGTTTGCCCCGGCTTTATCGACGCGCACTCCCATTCCGACACCTATTTGCTGATCGAACCCAGCGCCGCTTCCAAGATCCACCAGGGCATCACCACGGAAATATGCGGCAACTGCGGCGCATCGGCCGCCCCGCTCAACGGGGCCTACCAACTGCCCGCCGACTGGCTCGACAAGGAGTATGCCCAACTGCCCGATGCGCACACTTGCGCAAGTGTGGGCACGCTTCCGTGGGGCACGGTCGGCGAATACCGGCACCTTTACGACACCGTCTCCCCGGCGATCAACGCCGCCCTGCTGGTGGGCCACAACACGCTGCACGCGGGGATCTGCGGCTACGATCCGCGTTCCGCCACGCCGGATGAACTGAACGCCATGCGCCACGCCTTGGAACAGGCGCTCGACGAAGGCGCCATCGGCCTCAGCTCCGGCCTCGCCTACCCGCCCGGCTCGGCCGTCTCCCGCGAGGAGCTCATTGAACTGGCCCGGATAGTTGCCCAACGCGGCGGGCTCTACGCCACCCACATGCGGTCGGAATCGGGCGGTCTGCTCGAAGCGATCGACGAAGCGGTCGACATCGCCGAACGCGCCGGCGCCCGCCTGCAAATTTCGCATCTCAAGGCGTCGGGCCAATCCAACTGGAACAAACTCGGGCTCGCCCTCGAAAAGATCCGCACGGCGCAGGCCGGCGTCGAAATCGGATCCGACCGCTATCCCTACACCGCCGGCTCGACCGACCTCGACATCTGCCTGCCGCAGTGGGCCAGCTATGGCGGGCGCGACGCGATTCTCGAGCGGGTACGCGACCCGGCAACGCGAAAGAAGATCCGCACCGAACTGCTCGCGCATCCGCCGGGCCATTGGGACAATGTGATGATCGGGTCGACGCAGTTCGAGGCGTTCAAGGGCCGCTACCTGACGGAAGTCGCCGAGGCCTTGCAGCTGAACGAAGTCGATGCCCTGCTGCACCTGATCGATGCCGACGACCTGAAGACGGGCGGCATCTTTTTCAGCATGGCGGAGGAAAACCTCTGGAAGGTTTTGGCCGAACCCTATGTCTCGATCGGTTCCGACGGCTCGATGCGCGCGCCCACCGGACCGCTGTCCAGCGACCATCCCCATCCGCGCGCCTACGGTAGCCATACGAAATTCCTGCGCGCCGCCCTCGACGGGAAAACCGTTCCGCTGCCCGAAGCGATCCGCAAAATGACCGCCCTGCCCGCCGCGCAGTTCGGCCTAAAAAAGCGGGGCCTGCTGAAGGAGGGCCATGCCGCCGACATCGTTGTTTTCGATCCGGCGCAGGTGCGGGAAAACACCACCTATGCCCACCCGCACCAACTCTCCGGCGGCATGCGGCACGTTTTCGTGAACGGCTGCCACACCCTGGCCGACGGCCGGCCGACGGGCAACCGCGCCGGACGGTTCCTGGCCCGCTAGCGCGGTGCCGCCAGACCGCCGTTTCCCCATGCCGCGAACCTCTTGGCCGCGCCCCTGTCCACAACCCTCAACGCAAGGCGTCTCAGTAGGTGTGGTCCGGACCGGAAAACGGGAACGGCCGAAAGGAGTCTGGTATGTTAACTGCTGCTAGAGTGAATAAGCCCAGCCAGAAGACCGGGCAAATGAAAGATGCCGAACCTATGGAAGAATCAATCGTCAACCCCACCAACAGCCTGCAGATCGTCGAATTCCCCCACGACGGCGTGAAGGCCTATTTCACCACCGCCCAAGCCACCGAATCGACGATGCACGCGGTGTTCGACCGCGTTTCCGCCGAAATGGCCGCGCGCGGCGCCAAGATCGCCTTTCAATACCTGTTCGGCGGCCGCCAGTTTTATCCGCAGGCCGTCTCCGCCATCAAGCAGCTCGATTGGCCGCTCACGCTGCTGCACGGCGACGCCTGCTCCGGCTCGACGATCACGGGAACCCAGTTCATTGCCATTTCCGGCACCGAGCTGCATCCGGTGATGGACGGCGACCGCAAGGTGGGCAACTGGTACGACACGGCGGATGCGCGCTACTGCCTGCTCGGCGACATCCGCGCCGACGACTTGACGCTCGGCCGCGAGCAACAGGCCCGCGCCGTTTTCGAAAAGATGGAAGCCCTGCTGAAGCAGGCCGACATGGAATTCACCGACATCGCCCGCACCTGGATCTATTTGAACAACCTGCTCGAGTGGTACGACGAGTTCAACGTCGTCCGCACCCAGTTCTTCAAGGAGCGCGGCACGTTCGAGAAGATGGTGCCCGCCAGCACCGGCATCGGTGCCGGCTCGGCCGCCGGCGAAGAGATGGTTTGCGCGCTGTGGGCGGTCAAGCCCAAGAACGACCAGGTGAAGATTTTCACCGTTCCGTCCCCGCTGCAATGCCCGGCCGTCGACTACAAGAGTTCGTTCGCCCGCGCGGTCGAAGTGGACCAGCCCGGCTCCCGCCTGCTGACCATCTCCGGCACCGCCAGCATCGAACCCGGCGGCAAGACCGTCCATCTCGACGACACCGAAAAGCAGATCAAGCTGACCATGGAAGTCGTCCACGCCATCCTCAAATCGCGCGATATGGACTGGGCCGACACCTGCCGCGCCATCGCCTACTTCAAGGATGCGGAAGAAGCGCACCTGCTGGAAAAATACTGCCTCGAAAACAACCTGCCCGAACTGCCGGTTGCCATCTCGCATGCCGACGTGTGCCGCCACGACCTGCTGTTCGAAATCGAACTCGACGCCGTGAAAGCCAACTGATTGACATCATCTCCTCCTGGGCCCCAATCGCCGGAAACGGTGTTGGGGCTTTTTTTTGTCGAGAACAGGACCGGAATTGTGCCATAACCCCACGCATGACCGAAACAACGACCATCACCTCCCGCGAGCGCTTCCTGCGCGCCTGCCGCTGCGAAGCCACCGACCGACCGCCCATCTGGATGATGCGCCAGGCCGGACGCAGCCTGCCCGAATACATGAAGCTCAAAGAAGGCTACCGCTTCACCGAGCTGGTCCAGAATCCGGAGCTCGCCGCCGAAGTGACCCTCCAGCCCGTCCGCCGCTTCGGCTACGATGCCGCCGTCATTTTTTCCGACATTCTCGTGATTGCCGAGGCCATGGGCCAAAAATACGAGCTGCTCGACCAAGGCGGCGTAAAGATGGATTTCGAGCTCAACTCCAAGGCCGACATCGACAAGCTCGACCCGCAAAACGTGCTCGACCACATTTCCTACACGCCCGAAGCCATCAAGCTCGTCCGCAACGAACTCGGCAACGAGCGCGCCATCATCGGCTTTGCCGGTTCCCCGTGGACGCTGGCCTCGTTCATGGTCGAGGGCGGCAGCTCGCGCGAAAACCTGCGCTCGCGCGCCATGCTCCACGACGAGCCCAAGCTCTTCTACGCGTTGCTGAGCAAAATCACCGAAGCCACGATCGTCTATCTCAAGGCGCAGATTGCCGCCGGAGCCGATGTCATCCAACTGTTCGACAGCCAGGGCGGCACGCTGCCCCCCCATCTTTGGTGGAAGATTTCCGGCCTCTGGATGCAGCAGATCATCGACGCCATCGGCGGCGAGGTTCCCACCATCGTCTTTGCCCGGCAGGTGCACCACAACTGGAAACAGGTCGTGCAAACCGGCGCCAACGTGCTCGGGATCGACTGGAACATCGACCTGCGCGAAACCGCGCGGGCGGTGCCGGGCGACGTCGCCGTGCAGGGCAATCTCGACCCCGCCCTGCTGATTGCCAAACCCGCCTCCGCCGCCGAAGAGGCCCGCCGCATCTGCGAAAGCATGCGCGGCCGCAACGGCTTCATCTTCAACCTCGGCCACGGCGTCCCGCCCGAAGCGGACCTCGCAACCATCCAAGCCGTCGCCCAAACCGTACAAGCCTTCGAATGAGCCCAATCTCCGTCAGCCTCGACCAGCTCCGCAAATACAACGTTCCGGGGCCGCGCTACACCTCCTATCCCCCGGCCACGCATTTTACCGAGGCCTTCGAACCCTCGCCGCCCACGGCTCACGCCCCGCGCCCGCTCTCGCTCTATTTCCACCTGCCCTTCTGCGCCACCCAATGTCTTTACTGCGGCTGCACGAACATCGTGACCGGCGACACGAGCAAGAGCGCGGAATATCTGGGCTACCTCGAGCGCGAGATGAAACTCCGAAAGGCTCAGGCCGCCGAAGGCTCCGAAGTCGTGCAGATCCAGCTCGGCGGCGGAACCCCGACCTTTTTCCAGCCGGAAGAGATCGAACAACTCGGCGCGCTGATCCGCACCCACTATGCCATGGCCGGAACGACCGAAGCCGGGGTGGAGATCGACCCGCGCTCGCTGACGCCCGAAAAGGCGAAGGCGCTGCAACGGGCGGGCTTCAACCGGGCATCGCTGGGCGTGCAGGACACCTGCGGAAAAGTACAGCAGACCGTCGCCCGCATCCAGCCGCTGGACATGATCGCCGATTGCTGCCGCTGGTTGCGCGGAAATGGAATGGAGTCGATCAACTTCGACCTGATCTATGGCCTGCCGAACCAAACCGTCGAATCCTTCAACCGCACGCTAGACGAAGTGTTGCTGTTTTCCCCGGACCGCTTCGCCATCTACAGCTACGCGCACATCCCCTGGGTAAAACCGTTCCAGAAGGCGTTCGAGGACTGCCTGCCCGACGCCGAAACCAAACTGCGCCTGCTCCAGCTGACCATCGAAAAACTGACCGACGAAGGCTACGTCTACATTGGCATGGACCACTTCGCCAAACCGGACGACGCCATGGCGCAGGCCCTCGCCCACGGAACCCTGCAACGCAACTTCCAGGGCTACAGCACGCACAAGGGCGTCGACATCCATGCCTTCGGCATGTCGGCCATCTCGCACATCAACGGCACCTACCAGCAAAACCAGAAAGAGCTCGCCGCCTACTATGCTCCGCTCGACGAAGGGTGCCTGCCGATCCTGCGCGGCTACGCCATGACCGCCGAGGACCAGATCCGCTATGCCGCCATCATGCACATCATGTGCAACCTCTTCATCGACTACGCCAAACTCTCGAACGAGATCGGCATCGACTTCGCCGACTATTTCAAGGCCGAGATCGCCTCGCTCGACGACCTCGAGGCCGACGGCCTGGTCCGCCGCGCCCCCGACGGGCTGCACGTCACCCCGCTCGGCCGCCTGTTCGTCCGCATCGTCGCCATGCGGTTCGATGCCTACCTCCAGGGCGAGCAGCCCAAAGGCCGCTACTCCCAGACCGTGTAGCCGCCGGGCAGGGCACCCGGCTTTCGTTCATTGATTTCTACGCGTGCATTGGCACTCATTCGCGATTAGATTATCCCCATGCAAAAGGTAGCGATTATAGGAGCGGGAATTACGGGGCTGACGGCCGCGTATGAGCTGAAGCAAAAGGGAATCGACTGCACGGTGTTCGAGGCGTCGAACCGCGTTGGCGGGTGCATCAAGACCGTGAAGGAAGACAACTTTCTGGTGGAGTGCGGGCCGAACTCGATCCTCGACACGCACCCGGACCTCGGCAAGCTGTTTGCCCGGCTGGGGATCGAAGGCAACAAACTCCCGGCCAAAGCGGAATCCAAAAACCGCTTCATCGTCCGCGACGGCAAACCCATTGCCTTGCCCACTTCGCCGAGCTCCTTTTTCTTTTCGGATGCCTTTTCGGCCAGGGCCAAGCTGCGGCTGATGCGCGAACCGTTCATCCGGAGCAAGTCGAACGAGCACGAGAGTTTGGCCGATTTCGTGGTGCGGCGTCTTGGGCAGGAATTCCTCGACTATGCCATCAATCCGTTCGTGAGCGGCGTCTACGCCGGCGACCCCGCCAAGCTCTCCACCTGCCACGCCTTCCCCAAGCTTTATGCGCTCGAACAGAAATACGGATCGCTGATCAAAGGGGCGATCAAGGGGGCGAAGGAACGCAAGCAACGCCAAGAGGTGGCCTCGAAGGACGCGCACATGTTCACCTTCGACGACGGGATGGAGGTGCTGCCGAACCAACTCGCCGCCAAGCTGGGCGACGCCATCCGCCTCAACACCCCCGTTACCGGAATACAGATGCTCGACAAAGGCAAGTGGATGGTCTGCCACGAGGAGTTCACCGATGTGGTCATCGCCATTCCGGCCCACGCGCAGACCGAGCTGAATGCCCCGTTCGATTTGGAAATGTTTTCCGAGATCCACTACCCGCCCGTAGCCAGCCTGTCGCTGGGCTTCGGGCTCAACCAGTTCATGCATGCGCTCAACGGATTCGGCATGCTGATTCCCAAGATCGAAAACCGCTTTTCGCTCGGGGCCCTCTTCCCCTCCTCCATCTTTGCCGGCCGCGCGCCCGGCGGCATGGCGCTGCTGACGGTGTTTATCGGCGGATCGCAGTCGCCCGAGCGCGCGCTGCTCGATCAGGACGAACTGCTCGCCCAGACGCTGAAGGATCTGCAAGACCTGCTCGGGCTCGATGGCCAACCGGAGTACCAGCGACTGAGCGTTTGGCCCAAGGCGATCCCGCAGTATGTCGTGGGCTATGAAAAGTTCCTCAACCACATGACGCAGGTCGAGGCCGACTTCGAGGGCATCCATTTTGCGGGCCACTACCGCGACGGCATCTCGGTATCCAACTCCATTCTTTCCGGGATCGGCGTCGCCAAACGAATGATCCAAACAACCTCGACGCACAGCCACCAAGAACGCTGAGCATCGCAAAGAAGATTTCCTTCGCGTTGCTTTGCGAACGTGGCGCTTTTGCGTTTAACTCATGTTCATGAAGCGCGGAATCTTATTAATGAACACCGGATCGCCGGAGGCGCCGACCGAGGACGCGGTCCGGGTATACCTGAACGAGTTCTTGATGGATCCGTTCGTGATCGACCTTCCGTTTCCCTTGCGCTACGCGCTGGTGAAGTGGGCCATCCTGCCCAAGCGCCCCGCGAAGTCGGCCGAGGCCTATCAGGCCGTTTGGACCGACCACGGCTCGCCGCTGATCCACCACTGCAGGCAGCTGGCCGACGGGCTCGGGGTCGAGCTGGGCATGGCCTATGGAAACCCCTCGTTCAAGCAGGCCGTCGAAAACCTGCTGGCGCAGGGCGTGGAGGAGATTGGCCTGTTGCCGCTGTTCCCGCAGTATGCGGCGGCCACCGTCGGCTCGTGCGTGGCGGGCGTGAAAAAGGCGATCAAGGGCCGCGCCAAGCTGCGCGTGGTTCCGCCCTTTTATCGGGAGCCGAGCTATATCCAACCGCTGGCCGAGGCGCTGAAAACGGTCGACGAGCACATCCTGTTCAGCTACCACGGCCTGCCGACGCGGCAACTCAAGAAAACCGATCCGACGGGCGCGCACTGCCTGAAGGTCGACGATTGTTGCCAGGTTCCCTCGGAGGCGCACGGCACGTGCTACCGGCACCAATGCCTGGCCACCACCCAGTCCATCGTTGAAGCGGCGGGGATTCCGGAAGACCGGTATTCGGTTTCGTTCCAGTCGCGCCTCGGCCGCGCCGAATGGCTGGCGCCCTACACCGACGCCGTTTTGCGGGAACTGCCCGCCAAAGGCATCAAGCAGCTTGCCGTCATTTGCCCGACCTTTTTCTGCGACTGCCTCGAAACGCTCGAGGAGATCGAGATCCAGGGCCAGGCGAGCTTCAAGGGAGCGG
>NZ_JBFJYW010000165.1:0-8579 GCF_041622395.1 Pontiella sp.
CGGTATTCGCGCGCCGCCTTGGTGAGGTCGCCGTTGCGGGATTCCAGCTTGTTCTCGATCGCGCCTTTTTCTTCCATCAGCGCGCCGAGCTGTCCGCGCAGTTCGGTGTCGCGTTTTTCCAGGGCGTTGATTTTGCGTTGCAGCTCTTCGGTTTCCTTGGCGATTCCCTGCGACCGGTCGTTGGTCAGTTGCTTGAGGCCGGCCTGCGTGTCGGCGAGGAGGGCTTCGGTCCGCTTGATTTCCTGCTGCGCCTTTTCCAGTTCGGCGTCGCGCTGGCGGAGGGCTTCTTCCAGGTCATCCTTCGCCTGTTCGAGGTCGCTGGCCCGTTTGCGCAACTTGACTTCGTCGAGGCGGATTTCGGCGATGTTGAGGTTGAGCTTTTCGGTTTCGCGGTTAACGAGTTGCTGCTGGCGCAGCGTGAGCTGTTCCAGCTTATGCTCGAGCTGCAATTTGTCGGCTTCCGCCCCTTCGCGGGCCTGGATCTGCTCGGTATAGGCCTGCGTCTTCTCCTGCAGGGTTTGTTCGAGTTCCATGATGCGGTTTTCGAGATCCTTCTCGTGGCGCCGCAACGCTTTTTCGCGAATCTGCTTCTGGGCCAGTTCCCGCTTGATCGCTTTGGTTTGCTCTTCGATCCGCAGGCTGAACTGTTGCCGCAGCTCGTCGAGTTCCTCCATGCTCTGGATCAGTTTTTCAGCGGCGGTCTTGCGTTCCGCCACTTCTTTTTCCAATTCGGCGGCATGCTGCTCGGTCATGCGCTTGACCTGTTCCTGCGTGTTTTCGAGCGCTTCGCGGGTCGTGGTCAATTCCTTTAAGGCCTTTGCGCAGGCACGGTGTTCGGCGTCGAAGCGCGTGGCGTGGTCTTCGTTGAGCGCACGGATTTCGTCTTGGCGCTGGGCGGCGAGTTCTTCGAGTTCGCGGCGAACCTTGGCGAGCGCGGTTTGGCTGGCTTCGAGGCCGGCCTCGGCCTGTTCGCGCAGATGGGTTTCATGCTCATGGTGTTCGTTCAGTTCGGTGGCCAGCTCTTCGGCCTTGCGGAGCTCGTCCTCCCTGATGGAGAGGAGCTCTTCCCACTTCTTGCGCTTGTCGGTCTCGGCGTCGAGTTGCGCGAGCCGTTTGGCCAGCTGCTCTTCGAGCTGTTGCTGGCGCGAAAGTAGCCCCTCCTCGTTGCGGCGCAGGATGTCCTCGGCGCGCTTGCGTTCGGAGAGCTGGAGCTTGAATTCGTGTTCGCGGTTGGTTTTCTCCGCTTCGGCCATCTTGAGTTTCTGGATGGCATCGGAGAGGGAGGTGGCGGTCTTTCCGTATTCGGTGCGCGATTGCGCCAGCTCGTCCCGCGTCTGCTGGAGGTGCCGTTCGAGTTCGCCCCGCACGCGGCGCGCCTCCTCTTCCTTCTTCTTGCGGTCGGAAATCTCCAGCGAAATTCCAACGACGCCTTCCACGAGCCCTTCGTCGGAAACCAGCGGAATCTGGACGGTTTCCATCCAGCCGGATTTCCCGCGCGCTTCGTAGGGGCGCTCGATGCGGCAGAGCGTGGAGGATTTCATGACTTCGATGGCGGTCTGGTCGTGGTCGCGCGGGGTGGCCGGCATGACTTCGAAAATGGTCTTGCCGATCCATTCTTCCTGCGGAATGCCGGTGCGGTCGGCCAGTTTTTGGCTCGCATAGAGATAGCGGCAACGGGTGTCCTTCACGTGTACGTCGGCGGGCAGGGCGTTTAGGATCCGCTGCATGAACTGGACCTTGTTCGAGAGCTCGGTTTTTTCGCGTTTATCCCGGCTGTTGTTGCGTTGCGAACCCCAAATGCCCGCGAGCCGATCGTCTTCGATGATGCCGATCATGTTGTTCATGAGGTTCAGCCGGTTGCCGCTCGGATCCTGCCGGACCGATTCGAGATCGATCGCTTTGTAGCCGCAACGGATAAACTCCTGGATGGATTCGTTGTTCTTGAATGCGCCGACGCCATCCTTGAGCTCGTTGATCGATTTCCCCAGCAGATCCCGGGCGTTCTTGCCGTACAGGGCGGCGAAGGTGTCGTTGCAGTCGACCAGGACGAAGCGTTCCATGATGGATTCGCATATTTCCCGGGGGTCGCCCTTGAGTGCGATGGGGGTCGGGGGGGCCAGTTTGTAGAAGCCCTCGATGGTTTCGCCGACAAAATGTTCGTAGCGCTCGGTTGCGGCGCGCTCCTGCAGTTGCGCGGCGTGGAAGTCCGTTACGTCCGCCGCCCAGCCGATGTAGCTTTCGACCTCCTTCTTGGCGTCGTACACCTTGTTGGCGCGGAACGCGACGTGGACTTCCCGCTCCTTGGCGTGGAGGAAGCGGAAAACCTGGTCGAACTCCGCATTCCCGTCGGCGAAGGCGCGCCATGCGGCATGGAAGGCCTCGCGGTCGTCCGGGTGGATGGCGCTTGCGAGCCCCTCCTTGAGGGCCTTCTTGGGGTAGAGGCCCGACATTTCCTGCATGGCGGTGTTCAGATAGGTGCATTTGCCGGCGAGATCCATTTGGAACATGCCGGTTTTTGCATCGAAGAGAATGTTTTGATAGCGCCGCTCCGTCGCCTGGTGTTCCTTTTGGGAAACCTCCAGTTGCCGGTTGGCTTCAACCAGCCGCTGCCGGGTTCCGCCGAGTTCGGCGGTGACGCCCTTGAGCTCCGTCGCCGCCTTGTGGAAGCGGTGTTGGAAAAGGAAGAACATCATGATCGAAAGCACCAGCAGGAATGCGATGATCAAATAGGCCGTTAGGCTCATTTCAACGGCCGGTATGCTCGCCAGCGCGGATTGCGCCAAGGCGGCCGTCGGG
Source organism: Pontiella sp. (assembly GCF_041622395.1). NCBI lineage: Bacteria > Pseudomonadati > Kiritimatiellota > Kiritimatiellia > Kiritimatiellales > Pontiellaceae > Pontiella > Pontiella sp. Next base: position 2,797 of record NZ_JBFJYW010000165.1, read on the forward strand.
ATCGACGCCATCGCAAGCGCCGGTGTCGTTTGTCTCAATCTCAGAGGGATCTTTCTCTTCATGGTTCCGCCTCGTTTCTGTGTAGAACAAGCGTAGTGGAAGCACGTTGCATGCCAAGCGCCGCCCGGTTTGCGCGAAGGAGCGGGCCCGAAGCGGGAAGGGCGAGGCCGCTTTGCCAAGGCCGCTCTTACGCTTGCGGCTCCCGCGGGGCGCGGCGCAAGGTCAGCAGCACGGTGCCGAAAAAGACGATGTAGCCGGCCATCCTCTTTCCGCTCGCCGGGGTTGCCGCGGCGGGGGAGGCGCCGGCCGCGGCGGCGGTCCCTGCGTTCATGGTTTTCAGGAGCGATTCCAGCTGGGGTTTGTCGGCGGTGGCGGCCACCGAGCTCGAAGATAGGACCTTGATGGCGTCGATGGCGGCGAGTAGTTCTTTCTCGGTTTTGATTTTGCTGTCGTTGCGTTCGTCTTCGGCGCGGATGATCATCAGGTTGTCCTGGATAACCGGCGGGAGCAGGCGGCAACCGGGGGCCGCCACGAGACGATTTTTCACGATCATCGATTTGATGGCCTCCTTTTTCTCGGAGGGGTGCAGCTTGTGGTCGATGCGCACGGTGCCGCAGTCGCCGACGACCAGTTTGCGGCTGGCATCCGACAGGAAGGCTTCGAACGGATCCGCTTCGCATTCGATGCGCACCGTCCCGCCGAGGACGTGGATTTCGGCCGAGCCGCCGCTGTCGGCCTCGGTGTTGAGTTCCAGGCCGGTAATGCGATAGGTCGAGCTGTCTTTCACATAGACGAGTCCGGTTCCCATGCCGTCGTTGCCGATGGTGAGTGCGCCCGTAACCGTTGCGCGGTCCTTCAGGGTGACGGAGCCTTTGCAGGCCGAGGTGCCGAAGCCTTTCGCCGAAAGCGCGATGCGGCCGTTGAGCGAAAGGTTGTCGTTCAGGGTCAGGTTTGCGAAACCGGTGGCCGACGCGGGGACGTTGACGGTGCGCTGGTGGGGGGTGGGGTGTTGCAGGTTGAGGTTGCCGTTGCCGCGCAGCGTGAGCTCCTCGCCGTAGAGGTGGATGCCGTTGTTCAGGTTGACGGTGCTGTTGATGGATACCATGCAGCTCTCGTCGCGGAAGTAGACGGCTTCTTCATCGCGCGGAGCATGCATCTCGGTCCATTTATAGCGGTCGCTCCAGTCGGCTCCGGTCTCTTCGCCGCGCCATTGGTTGAACTCGTTTTTGGCCGTTGCAGTCTGGGGGGCGCCGCCGAGGCCCAGGATGATTACTACTCCTAAATAGATGCGAACTTGTCGTTTCATTGGTTTGACTCCTTTTGTACTTCCACTCAATCAGCGGCAACGTAAAGCAATATGCGTGCCCAATTGCCGGGGCAATCGGTCTTTGGAACAATTCTTGGAAAAAATTACAGGGGTCTGGTTTGTGGCACGCATGTTGCTTTGATGGAGCCAACGTTTCAAACGAAGGTAAGCAACCATGAGCGATAAACAACAGATTTTGGTTTCGAAGGATAAGAAAAGGCTACAGCTCCCCTATGCGGAGTACCGTGCCCTGATGGAAAAAGTGGAGGACGGGGAGCGGATACGTGCCGCCAAGAACGAAGCCCTTTCCTATCTCGAGGAGTTCCTCGGCGGAACGGACACCGCCGGTGCCGCTAAAGGGAGCAACAAACCCGATGCCTCCAAAGGGAACAACGCCGATGCCTCGAAAGGAAAAAAGGCGGAGACCCCGCCGGCCGATGAGAAACCGGCGGCGAAGGGCGATGCACCGAAAAACCAGGCGCCGCAACAGCAGAAGGCTGCGCCCGAGCCCGCACCCGAGCCGGCCCCCAAGCCCGCCGCAGAGTCCGCCGCTGCCGCCAAGGCCCGCAAGCTGGCCCAGGGCATCGAGATCCCGCCGATCAAGAAGGATATTGCCAGCCATTTCAACCAACTCGATGAGTCCGGACGCCTGTTCAGCGTTTTCAAGCAATACTATAGCTGCCTGAACGACAGTTGCGGCGGCACCGTCCGCGTGACGATGAAAGATGGCTTCTGCAGCCTTTGGAACTACGACCAGTGGGAGGAGTTCGCCTTCGTCGACATTTTCGAGGGCCACCTGCGCATCGCGCTGGATCCGCGCTACACCGACCGGTTGAAATCGCTCAGCCTCTGCGAGGTGCCGCGCCTGCTTTCCAGCCGCCGCAGCCTCGTGTGCGTGCAGATCGACGATCTGAACAACATTATGCTCAATGTATTGGAAAAGGCCTTCAAGGAGGTTGGCCTTACCGCAAGTTAGGGATATGGAGAAGGCAGAATCATGAAAATGAATAAAACAATTAACCTCGTCATGTCCGCAGCGGCCGCCTTTGTGCTGGTGGCCGTCAATCTGGGCGTTTGGTTGGCCGCAGGCAAGGGGGCAATCGCCCCGATCGACAATCTGGCGCTGTGGGGCGGCTTTGTTGTGCTCAATGTCGTGTCCATTCTGTGGGCGATCAACATGCTGGGGTTGCAACCGCTGGTGGTTTCGCTCTCCTATGCGGCCGGCGGGTTCCTGGCGTACCGGGGCGTTCACGGCATGGACGGCGTCAGTGTGGCCGAAGTCGCCACCGCCGGCGCCACCTATGGCGCGTTCGGCGCGCTGGCCGTCGGCAACGCAACGGCGAAGGTTCGCCTGGCCTTCTTTCGCAAAGGGCAGGTCCCGTTCATCTTTGTCATCGTCGGGCTCTTGGCCGTCGATGCCGGGCTGAATAGCCAAATCTCGACCTCCGGGGGCCGCGTGCTGCTCAACGCCGTCGTCTTGCCGTTTGTTTTGGCGGGGGTCGTCGTCGGTCTGGCCTGGTCCGTGCTCAACCGCTTCGGGATCGGCAAGAAACCGAGCGAGGTGATTGCCGCCGCCGAAGAGGCCGCCGCTCCCGAGAAAGCCGCGAAGTCCGACAAGCTGGTGATCCAGATGCCGGCACACGCCGCCGACGAGACGCCGGAAAACACCCCCGAAAAGAAGACGGTCGAAAAGCCCGAGCCCGTCGTTGCGCCCGATCCCCAGCCGGTGGTTGCCAAAAAGGCGGTCTCCGCCGCCGAAAAACCGAAAAAAGACGAACCCTTTTTCCCGCTCGAGATCGACTCGGGCGAAGAGTTCGAAGACGAGCTGTTGGAGAACGATTATGCACTGCAGCCGTTCGACGAAAGCCTGTATGCCTCGGGCGCGATGGACGACGATGGCGGCGTAATGGTCGCGGAGCCCATCACGACCGTATCGGTCGATCTCGAGGTCGAACCCGACGCACCCCTTTTGCAAGAGGCGCCTGCCAAGCAGAGCGTCCAATCCGATACCGAGCCTGCCCAAGAACCCAAAAAGGAAAGTGCCAAAATCGATGATTGGCTCGGAAACCACCTGGATCTGCTGAGTAAGCTGAAATAAGGGAAAAAACATAAAGGTAAAAAAAAACCAAGGAGAAAGCCATGGATAACGATAACGTACAGATATTCTACGATGGCAAAGGAAATGCCGTCGCGGTGCAGATGCCCATCTCGGACTACGAAAAGATCATCCGTAGCGCCAAGGAAGCCGTCGAGGCCAAGGATGCGATTGCCAAAGCGGTCGCAACCCTGCAAGGCGTTGTATAAAGGGAATTTTCATCCTCTCGCCGGTTCCCCGGCGCCGGGTGCGAGTCCGGCCGCCGGGAGCCGTTTTTTTTTGTCCGGTTTGTTCGATAGAAAAGCGTTCGATCCTGTCCACACCACCGGGTGCAAAGCGTTTTCTTAACGGGCAGGGGGCGCGTGGACCGCGTTCCGCTCCCGAAGTGCGGAAACCGTCCGGGTTCCACCGGAACGAAAAGGATGAATATGAGATTGAACAACCGCTGGTGTTTGGTTGCAACCGTTGCCCTCTTGGTTGCCGGAGCGGCCTATCCCGTTCCAAACAAGGCCAGTGCCCGGATTGATAAACTCGTCGAAACCAAGCTCGACGAACTGGGCATTCCCCCTTCCGATCCCTGTTCCGACGAAGTCTTCCTGCGCCGCGTCTATCTCGATGTGATCGGCACCCTGCCGACCCGCGAGGAGGCCCAGCGCTTTCTGGCCAGCAATGCGCCCAACAAACGCAGCGACCTGATCGAAGAGCTGTTCGAGCGGCCGGAGTTCGCCGACTATTGGTCGCTCAAGTGGTGCGACCTGCTGCGGGTCAAGGCCGAGTTCCCCAGCAAACTCTGGCCCAACGCGGTGCAAGCCTACCACCGCTGGATCCGGACCGCGCTCTTCAACAACATGCCCTACGACGAGTTTGCCCGGGCCATGCTCACCTCCAGCGGCAGCAACTTCCGCGCCGCGCCCGTCAACTTCTACCGCGCCATGCCCAAGCGCGAACCCGTCGAAATCGCCCGGATCGTGGCGCTGACCTTCATGGGCATGCGGACCGATCATTGGACGCAGCAGGAGCTGCTGGGCATGGCCGCCTTCTTCGGCAACGTCGGCTACAAGACGACCGCCGAGTGGAAGGAGGAGATTGTGTTCTTCGACCCCACCCTGCGTTTCGTCGACCCCCAAAGCGGCAAACCCGTCGAGCCGCGTCTGCCCGACGGCACCCTCGTGCCGCTTTCGGAAACGCGCGATCAGCGGATCGACTTCGCCGACTGGCTGGTCGGGAGCAAGGCCTTTTCGCAAAACGCCGTCAACCGCATCTGGTACTGGTTGCTCGGCCGCGGCATCGTCCACGAGGCCGACGACTTCCGGGAAGACAACCCGCCGCAGAACGCGGAGCTGCTCGACTTCCTCGCCGGCGAGCTCGTCGGCAGCGGCTTCGACCTGCGCCATGTCTACCGCATCATTCTCAATTCCAAAACCTACCAGCGCTCCTCGATCCACAACGAGGGCAACCTCGCCGACGAGTCCAACTTTTCGCGCTACTACGTCCGCCGCCTCGGCGCCGAGGTTTTGATCGACGCCATCTGCCAGATCACCCAGACCACCGAGTCCTATTCCTCCGAGATTCCCGAACCCTTTACCTTCATCCCCGAAAAAGAGCGCTCGATCAAATTGGCCGACGGCAGCATCACCAGCCCGTTCCTCGATCTCTACGGCCGCCCGCCGCGCGATACCGGATACGAATCGGAGCGCAACAACACGCCGTCGAGCGCGCAGAAGCTGCATCTGCTCAACTCGACGCACATCCAGCAAAAGCTCTTGAACAACAAGGAGCTCTTCGGCATGTACTACGTTCAGCGCGAGGGCAGGAAAGGGCAGGATAAAAAGCTCCAAACGGCTTGGTACCCCCCGGAAAAGACGCTGGAAAACATGTACCTCTCCATCCTCTCGCGCTATCCTACCGCCCAGGAAAAGAGAGTTGCGCTCGCCTATTTCCAAGAAGTGAAAAACCGGCAGATTGCCGGCGTCGATCTCGTCTGGGCGCTGATGAATACCAAGGAATTCATTTACAAGCATTGATCCTCAAGGAGGTGGCCAATGAATACGAACAATCCGCTGAACGCCGAGCTTACCCGCCGCGCCATGTTGCGCGCCTCCGCCGCCGGGGCGGGGGGGCTCATGCTCGGTTCGCCGTTGCCGGCCGGCGCCGTTGCGGCCGGAAAGGCCAAATCCGTCATCCAGATCTGGATGTGGGGCGGCCCTTCCCACCTCGACACCTTCGACCCGAAACCCGACGCCGGGGCGGACTATTGCGGCCCCTACAAGAGTCCGATCGAGACCAATGTCCCCGGCATCCGGATTTGCGAAACCCTGCCGCTCCTGGCCCAGCAGGCCGATAAATATGCGATCATCCGCAGCATGACCCACGGCATCAACG
>NZ_JBFJYW010000166.1:0-8551 GCF_041622395.1 Pontiella sp.
GGTCGATGTGGCGGGTATCGAACACGGCGATGTCGCCGCGCTCGGGACTCATGAAGTTGTATTTCAGCTTGTTGACCAGAATGTGGTCGCCGGCAATCACCTTTGCCGAGGCAATCACATCGCCCTTGCGATACGTTTGGGGAATCAGAATGCGAGCCCGGTGCTCGACCTGCTCATAGACGAATTCGCGCATGAAAGACGGCAGCTTGTGGTCCACCCCACCAATGGTCACGATGATTTTGTCCCGATCCTCCCGGAGGTTTTCGAGCGGCCCGGAAACCGTTGCGCGGTATTCCTTATAGGAGGTGCCGGTCACCAACCACTTGAAGAACTTGATCGGCTGCTTGTCGGTTATGTTGCCGCCCAGCTGCATCTCGGTCGTGATGCCGTTGTGGGTCGGCTGCATCGAGCCGGTCGGGATCTTGAACGGCTGGAAAAAGAACGCGCGGATCGCCATGGCGGCGCCGAGAGCCACAATGATGACCTCGACGTTTTCGCGAATGCCGGTGCGGTTTTCGTTGGGATAAACCTTGTCCGAAGCCACTTCCAGCCGGGCGAGCGCCTCGTCGAGGTCATCGCTCCCGCCCGCCTTGCGGATATCGCGCACGACCGCCTCGGCGGCGAGCAGCGCTTCGAGATCCTTCGGGTTGGCGATATCCTCGCGCATGTGCCGCGCGTGCCGCGCCATGTTGAGGTATTCCTTGAGCTGCTTGCGCAGCTTTCGCTTCTTCAAAATTCCAATCATGGGGAATCCTTCACGTAACGGGCAACCCGCGCTGCGCAAACAACGGGGTTTACGAATTACTGATTATTCGTCTTGAGCACGGCAATGAACGCTTCCTGCGGAATATTCACCTTGCCGATGGCCTTGAGCTTCTTTTTGCCTTCCTTCTGGCGCTCGAGCAATTTGCGCTTGCGGGAGATGTCGCCGCCGTAGCACTTCGCCGTCACGTCCTTGCGGTAGGCGCGGATCGTTTCGCGGGCGATAATCTTGCCGTTGACCGCCGCCTGCAGCGCGACCGCGAAGGCCTGGCGCGGAATGACGTCGAGCAACGACTTGCACATCTGCCGCCCGCGGTACTCGGCTTTGGTGCGATGCACGATGCTCGAGAAGGCATCCACCACCTCGCCATGGATCATGACATCCATCCGCACGAGCTCGGACGGCTGGTAGTTCGCATATTCGTAGTCCATCGAGGCGTAGCCGCGGCTAATCGTTTTCAACCGGTCGTAGAAATCGATCAGCACTTCGTTGAGCGGCATGTGGCAGGTGAGCATCACGCGGTGGCCGTCGATCGAGTCGGTCTTCACGATCTGCCCGCGGCGATCCATGATCAGCGCCATCATGTCGCCGAGATAATCGGTCGGGCAGATGATCGTGGCGTTGATCATCGGCTCCTCGATGTGCTCGATGGTGGTGGGATCGGGCAGATACATCGGGTTGTCGACCTCCAGCACGTCGCCGTTCTTCAGCACCACGCGGTATTCCACGTTGGGATAGGAGGAGATGATGTCGAGATTGAACTCGCGGCGCAGCCGCTCCATGATGATTTCCATGTGCAGCAACCCCAGGAAGCCGCAGCGGAAACCGAAGCCGAGCGCAATGGAGGATTCGGCCTGATAGGAGAACGATGCGTCGTTGAGGCGCAGCTTGTCCATGCTCGCGCCCAGCTTTTCATAGTCGGACGTCTCCACCGGATAGATGCCGGAGAACACCATCGGATGGATCTCCTTGAATCCGGGAAGCGCGTCGGGCGCGGGCGACTTCGCAAGCGTGAGCGTGTCGCCGATCTGGATTTCGGAGGCATCCTTGATATTGGCGATCACATAGCCGACGGACCCCTCCTTCAACACCTTGCACTTTTGCATTTCCGGGGTGAAAATGCCGACTTCCTTGATTTCGTAATCCTGGCACGAGCTCATCACCCGCACCTTGTCGCCCGCCTTCAGCGCGCCCGAAAAGAGGCGCATGTAGACCACGACGCCGCGGAACGCATCGTATTTGGAATCAAAAACGAGTGCCCGGGTGAATTGGTCCTTCGCCGGCGTCGGCGGCGGGAAGCGCTCAACGACCGCTTCGAGCACCGCTTCGATGCCGATGCCCTTCTTGGCGCTAATCTGCAGGGCGTCGGTGGCTTCGATGGCGAGGATGTCCTCGATCTGCTGGCACACCTCATCGACATTCGCATTCGGCATCTCGATTTTGTTGAGCACCGGAATGATGGCGAGGCCGTTGTCGTTGGCCAGATAGGTGTTGGAAACGGTCTGCGCTTCCACGCCCTGCGAGGCATCCACCACGAGAATCGCGCCTTCGCAGGCCTGCAAGGAGCGGGACACCTCGTAGGAAAAGTCGACATGGCCGGGGGTGTCGATGAGGTTGAAGGTGTAGGTTTCACCATCCTTCGCCTTGTATTTCATCGTGACCGGATGCGCCTTGATGGTAATGCCGCGTTCGCGTTCGAGATCCATCGAGTCGAGCAACTGCTCCTTCATCTTGCGCTGCTCCACCGTGGCGGTAAGCTCCAGCATGCGGTCGGCCAGCGTCGATTTGCCGTGGTCGATGTGGGCGATGATTGAGAAATTTCGGATTAAACTAAGGTCGTTCATATAGTTGCAAAAAGGTTCCGGGCACAGCTGTCCCACAAAAAATGAGCGCACAAGCTACCTGAGCCCCGCCCGCTCGTCAAGCGCGCGGGGGCGCTCCCCGATGGTGGATCCTGCGGGCCGGAACCCGAACGGCGCCGATGCGCGCCGGCAACCTAGGCGGGAGCATCCAGCGCCCGGAGCTTGTCCAAGGCGGCATCGTAGTCGGCGGGTTCGACTAAAAACGTGTGGCAGCAGTGGCCGCTTTCGTTCTCAACTTTGTCGACCAGCATGTTATTGAAGGGGTTGAGCACCCCGACCAGCAGATCGTTGCCGAAAAAAGCGAATGGCAACGCACCGTCGTGCACCGCAACATCCAGCGGCAGGGAGGCCGCCGCCTTTTTATCGAGTTCGAAGTTTTTGAGTCTCAGCGTCGGGACGCCGGAACGGCTCGACATATAATCGACCACCTGCCCCATATGGGTAAATCCACGATCATGGAGCACGTGCAGAACGCTGGCCGGCACGTTGAGTTCCTTGGTGGAGATTTCCGTGAGGTCGTGCAAAACGCTGGAATATTCCTCTTGGGAAAGCTGGTTCTCTTCATAAAGGCGCCAGGCCAATGCCAGCTCCTCGTTGATATCGAGCTCGCACCGCGGCCCGCCCGCATCGTCTCCGTCATCCGCCGGAGACTGCGTCGAGTGGGCCGGTTGCTCCCGGAAGAGGGTCCGAAGCCGGGCAATCTGGGCCGCCACCTCGGAAGGATGGCTATCTTCAAAATTGGGAAGCTCCTGACCGATGTAGGCCAGCACCCCCTCCTCTCGCCCGGTCAATGCCACTTCGATCATGCGACTGAGATAGTCGAAGGCCCGATCGATGTTTCCTGCCCGCAAATAGGCATTATACAACGCCTTCAGCGCTTCGGGGTCCTGAGGCATAACCTCGAGGATCTGCTCGAGCATCGCGACGCTGTTGGCCAGATTTTCTGCGGAATGTTGTGCTGCCATAAATAACTCCTCATTGAACGCCTGGATTATAGCAAGTTGCAGGCCAGCTCCACCGCAACCGCCTCGTTTTTCCCTCGCCGCTGCCCTGGCGGCGGCCCGGTCGCGCCCCGAAACCGCGCTCCGCGGCAAGTTCGGCATGGGTTTTGCTTATACTGGGACAATTCTTTTTAACGGATGTGGAACTATGACGACTAGCGCGAAGAGCCTAATGGATTGCCTGAAACAGATTCGTCCCATCGAGGCGGATGTGTTCACGACGGCGGAACGGGAAGCGGAACAAAACCGCGTGCCGCTCGAACAGATATTGATCGAACAGGGCGCGGTATCGCAAACCGACATGGCCTTGGCGACGGCCAAATACCTGGACATTCGCCCGATCTCCCTCGCCGCCTTCTCGCCGGACCGCTCGCTGGTGGAGCTGATGCCGAAGGAAAAGTGGCAGGAGCTCAAGGCGCTGCCCATCTCCAAGACCGCCACCCGCCTCACGCTCGCCATGGCCGACCCGTTCAACATCGTGGCACGCGAAACCATCGCTTCGAAAACCAACCTGGAGCTCGTGCCCTTGGTCGCGCTTGAAAAGGAGGTCGAAGCGGCGCTCGAGTCGATGGCCGACAAATCAGGCCAGGCGCTCGAAGATATCCTGAAGGACATGGCCGGCGAGAGCGAAGTCGAGGTGGGCCAAGACAGCTTCGAAGAGGCCAGCCTCGACGAAATGCTCGAAACCGCCGGCGAGGCCCCGGTGATCCGCATCGTCAACTCGATTTTGATCGAGGCCCTGCGCAAAGGGGCGTCGGACATCCATATCGAGCCGATGGAGCGAACGCTACGCCTGCGCAACCGCATCGACGGCGTCCTATACGAATCGTCCAGCCCGCCCAAGAGCATGCAGAACGCCGTTACCTCCCGCCTCAAGATCATGTCGCAGCTCGACATTGCGGAGCGGCGCATCCCGCAGGACGGCCGCTTCAAGATCAAGGCCCTCGGCAAGGAGGTCGACGTCCGCGTGAGCATCTTGCCGACGGTACACGGCGAAAAGGTGGTTATGCGTATTCTCGACAAGACCGCGCTGGCACCGAACCTCAATGCCCTCGGCCTCGACCAGCTTTCGCTCGACAACTTCACCTACGCCCTCGCCCAGCCGTATGGCATGATTCTCGTGACGGGCCCGACGGGAAGCGGTAAAACGACCACGCTCTATTCCGCGTTGCAGGAACTCAACAACACCGGAACGAACATCATCACCACCGAAAACCCGGTCGAATACCAGCTCGATGGCGTCAACCAGGTACAGATCAACCCGGCCGTCGGCCTCACCTTCGCCGCGGCGCTGCGCTCGATTTTGCGCCAGGACCCGGACGTGGTCATGGTCGGGGAAATCCGCGACGGCGAAACGGCGACGATCGCGGTGGAAGCCGCGCTGACGGGCCACATGGTTTTGAGCACCCTGCATACGAACGATGCCGCCGGGGCAATTGCCCGTCTGGTCGATATGGGCATCGAACCGTTCATGCTCTCCTCGTCGTTGCTACTGACGCAGGCCCAGCGGCTCTACCGCAAGCTTTGCCCGGTCTGCAAAAAGGAGATCGACCTCCCTCTCGAAACCCTCAAGAAGAGCCGCATCGATCCGGCCACGATGGAAGGAACCCGCTTTTACCAAAAGACGGGCTGCCCCAAATGCAACAACATCGGCTACAAAGGCCGCGGCGGCATCATGGAAATCCTGCTGGTCAACGACGCCATCCGCAAAACCGTCTTGACCAACTCCGAAGCGGACGCAATCAGCAAGATCGCCATTGAAAACGGCATGCGGACCCTGCGCGAAGCGGGGCTCGCCCGCGTCCGCGAAGGACTGACTTCGATCGAGGAAATCATGCGCGTAACCAGCGAACACTAAAAGGACAGCCATGGCAAAGGAACAAATCAAAGCAAAGGGCGGCAAACCGATCGTGCGCGGCGCGCGCAAAATCAGGATGAAGGAACTCTCCGTTTACACCCGGCAGGTGTCGGCCATGCTATCGGCCGGCATGCCGCTGGTGCAAACGCTCGCCGCCATGGAACAGCAGACCGCAGACAAGAATTTCAGGCCGGTCATTCTGGGCATCCGCACCCGGATCGAGGGCGGCGCCATGTATTCCGAAGCGCTCGCCTACTATCCCTCCATCTTCGACGATCTCTATATCAGCATGATGCGCGCCGGGGAAGTCGGCGGCATCCTCCCCGACACCTGCTCCCGCGTCGCATCCTTCCTGGAAGCAAGCAACAAACTGCGCGCCAAGGTCAAATCGGCCATGATGTACCCCACCGTCGTGATCATTGTCGCCCTGTCGCTGTCGACGGCCCTGATCATGTTCGTGGTGCCGGTCTTCGTGGCCATGTTCGCCGACTTCGACGCCGACCTGCCGGCGCTGACCCAGGCCCTGCTCGACATAAGCGATTGGCTGAAGTCGTATTGGTACATCGCCATCGCGGCGATCGGCGGAACCATCTACGGGCTGAAACGCTACTACAAAACCGACAAGGGGCAATACAACATCGACCTCATCAAGCTCAAGTTCCCGATCCTCGGCGAATTGGCCACCAAACTTTCGGTCAGCCGCTTCGCCTCCACCTTCGCGCAGCTGATGCACAGCGGCGTGCAGATCATCGAGTCGCTCGAAATCGTCTCGCTCGCCACGGGCAACCGGGTCATCGGCGATTCGCTGGCCAACGCGCGCAAGACGATCGAAGAGGGCCAACCGCTTTCCGCGGCGCTCGAACCCAACAAACACTACCCGCGCATGCTCATCCACATGCTCTCGGCCGGGGAACAAACCGGCCAGGTCGAGGAGATGATGGACAAGGTGGCCGAGTTCTACGACAACGAAGTCGAGACCATGGTGAGCGGTCTGACCTCCATGATCGAACCGCTGCTCATGGTCTTCATCGGCGCCGTCATCGGCACCATCGTGGTGGCCATGTTCCTGCCGATCTTCAAGATGAGCGAAATCGTGATGTAGGGCCGGGGGCCGGAAATGATAGCGAACGAACAAACCGCACCTTGGCCAAAACTGGCGGCGATCCTGCTGAGCCGCCTCGGCTTCCTATGGCTGCTGGTGCTGGCCTCCCTGCTGCTGCCCAACGACGATGCGGCGTTCTATGCCCTCATGGGGGTCGCCTTCATCGTCACCATCCCCTATTCGCTCTGGCTCCGCAGCAAGCTAAAGAGCACCGAATTCGCGCCGCTCCAGTTCGTGATCGACCTGCTGCTGGTCACGGGGCTGGTCTACTTCACGGGCGGAATCCGCAGCCAGCTGACGCTGCTCTACCCTCTCGTCATCCTCTCGGCCGGAATCGTGGGGACCCCGAAGCAAGCCGTGGAAATCACCGTGCTGGCGATCATCACCTACATCCTGATGGCGACATTGCTCTCGAACAAAATGCTGGTGGAATATGTGCCCACGGGGATTCCGTTGCTGGCGAAATCGACCAGCGCCACCCTGCTGCTGCGCAGCCTGACCTTCGCCGCCTTTGGCGCGGCCAGTTGCTACATCGCCAAGCGTTGCATCCTCACCGACACCCAGGAAAACGAGCTGGCCCGCACCACCGCCACCCTGCTCGAGCACATTCCGGAGCCGGCGCTGCTGATCGACCGCGACGGCAAGATCGTGTTCGCCACCCCGGCGGCCGTCGACCTGTTCGGCATCGAACTGGAGCAACTGAAAAACAACACCTTCACCGACCTGCTGGTCGCGGAGGCCGAGCCCATCCCCGAATCGTACGGCAAGGCCGCCTATTTCCGGCGCACCGGAAACGGACCGCTACCGGCCGGCTACCGTTCGGCCGACCTCGCACTCCCCGAAACCGCCCTCTTGGGCAAGGACGGCCGCAAAAACGAAACGATCGCCCTCAGCCTCGTTTGCTTTACCGATCTCTCGGCCGCCCTTGCAAACGCAAACATGCTCGGCCGCCTCGAACGGATCCATTCGGCCAACCGCATCGCCGGGGACCTGGCACATGAAATCCGCACGCCGCTCACGGCCATCTCCGCCTCCGTCCAACTGCTTAAGAGCTACGAGGAAAAAGCCTCCGCCGCCGACTGGCTACCCAACAGCCCCCGGCGAATCGACCGCATCGAATTGTTCGATCACATCGAAGATGCATCGCGCAGAATGGACATCGCCATCCGCCATTTCGTCGACTTCGCAACCTTCTCCCCCAGCGATCTAATGTCCATCATTAAGCTTGACTCCCCCCAAGAAAATAAGGGTTATATGGGACAACTGAAGACTATAGGGAGAGGCTTAAAGAATGGCAAAAATACTCATTGCGGATGACGATCCAACGATTCTCAGCTTACTGAACAAAATTCTTATTTCAAAAGGGTACGAAGTGCAGCTCGCCGAACACGGCGGCGTGGCCGAAAAACTGCTCAAATCCGAAAAATTCGACCTGCTGATTTCCGACATTAAAATGGATCCGGTCGATGGCATGCAGCTGTTGCGCAGAACCCGCCAGCTCCGGCCGCACGTGGGCGCCATCATGCTCACCGCCTACGCCACGGTCGCCACCGCCGTCGAAGCCATGAAAGAAGGGGCCTTCGACTACATCCCGAAACCCTTCAAGATCGACGAGCTGCTTGCAACCGTGAAACGCGCGCTCGACTACCAAAAATCGTTGCAGGAACAGATCGGCGGCGATAGCCATATCGAGGCCAAAAAGTTTTTCGGCAACATCGTTGCCGAGAGCGACCAGATGATCAACGTCTGCGAAATGATCAAGCGCGTCGCCCCGACCAAGACCACCATCATGATCACGGGCGAAAGCGGAACCGGCAAAGAGTTGGTCGCCGAGGCCGTCCATAGCTACAGCGCCCGCTCCGAAGGGCCCTTCATCCCCGTCAACTGTGCGGCATTGCCCGAAAACCTGATCGAATCCGAACTCTTTGGCCATACCAAAGGCGCGTTCACCGGCGCCAGCGCCAC
>NZ_JBFJYW010000167.1:0-8514 GCF_041622395.1 Pontiella sp.
GCTCGAGCGCATCGATGTCGGAGTGCAGATATTGGAGCTTCAGTCCGGTTTTTTCGAGGTATTCGGCCAAATCCTCCGCCGTTCGCTTGGTGAGGGTGGTCACCAGCGTGCGTTCGTTCCGTTCGGCGCGGATGCGGATCTCCTCCATCAGGTCGTCGATCTGGTTCTTGAGCGGGCGCAGTTCGACGGGCGGATCGATGATGCCCGTGGGGCGGATGATCTGCTCGACGGGGATGCCGCCGTGCTCCAGTTCGTAGGGCCCCGGCGTTGCGGAGAGGAACACGATTTCGTTGGTGACCCCCATGAACTCGTCGAAGTTCATCGGGCGGTTGTCGAGCGCCGAGGGGAGGCGGAAGCCGTGCTCGACCAGCGTGCGCTTGCGCGCCTGGTCGCCGTTGTACATGCCGCGCACCTGCGGCAGGGTGACGTGCGATTCGTCGATGATCGTCAGGAAGCTGCCGGGAAAATAGTCGAGCAGGCATTCCGGGCGCTGCCCGGCCTCGCGGCCGGCCAGGTGGCGCGAATAGTTTTCGATCCCGCCGCAGAAGCCGATTTCCTTGAGCATTTCGAGGTCGTACTCCGTGCGCATCTTGATGCGCTGCGCCTCGATCAGGCGGTTTTCCCGCTCGAAGACGGCAACTTGTTGCTCCATCTCCTGGCGGATGGCCACGAGCGCGGCGTCGATCTTCGTCTGCGGCATCACGAAGTGTTTGGCCGGGGAGATCATCATATGCTCGTAGGTTTCGAGCGTGTTGCCCGTCAGCGGATCGACCTTCTTGACCGCCTCGATCTCGTCGCCCCAGAATTCCAGTCGGATCATGTAGTCCTTGGCGTAGGAGGGGAAGATGTCGAGCGTGTCGCCGCGCACGCGGAACTTGCCGGGGCCGGGTTCGTAGTCGTTGCGCTCGTACTGGATGTCGACCAGCTTTTTCAGGATGGCGTCGCGGTTGGCGCTTTCGCCGACGTTGGCGCTGACGACCATTTGTTTGTAGTCTTCCGGCGATCCCAGTCCATAGATGCAGGAGACCGAGGCCACGATGATGACATCCTCGCGGTTGAGCAGGGCGTCGGTGGCGGCGAGGCGCAGGCGTTCGATCTCGTCGTTGATGGCCGAATCCTTCTCGATGAAGGTGTCGGTCTGCGGGATGTAGGCCTCGGGCTGGTAATAGTCGTAGTAGGAGACGAAATATTCGACCGCGTTGTGCGGGAAGAAGGATTTCAGCTCGGCATAGAGCTGGGCGGCGAGCGTCTTGTTGTGCGAGAGCACCAGGGCCGGGCGGCCGTGCCGCGCTATGGCGTTGGCGATCGTGAAGGTTTTGCCCGATCCCGTCACCCCTTCCAGCGTCTGGAACTTGCGGCTCTTGGCCAGCCCGGCGCACAGCTTCTCGATCGCGTCGGGTTGGTCGCCCGTCGGCTGGAAGTCGGCAACTAGCTGGAAGGGAGTGTCCATGGTCAGAGGGCTCGGAGGTAGATATCGCGGATGATTGGTTCGGTGTAGTCGGTCATGCCGCGCTGCTGGAAGGCGGCCGAGGCGAGGGCCGTCAGGCGGTCGATGTCGGGCTCGATGCCGGCTTCGGTGCAGCTGACCGGAGATCCGATGGAGCGGTAGTAGTCCGTCAGGGCGTCGGCGACGGCGTCGATGGAGCCGGGCGCTTCCAGGCCCAGGACGCAGCGGCCAAACCGCAAAATCCGCGGCTCGTGTTTTGCTCCAACAACGCGCATCCAGGCAGGAATGATGATGGAGAGTCCGGCGCCGTGGGCAATGTCGTATACCGCGCTCAGCGGCATTTCGAGCGCGTGGCACGGCATGCCCCACGCCGGAATGCCGGCTTGGCAGATGCCGCTCCAGGCCAGAGTGGCCGACCACATGAAGGCGGCGCGCGCATCGTAGTCGGCCGGGTTTTCCCGGATCGCCGCCATCGATTCCATGGTTGCCTTTGCAACGCCTTCGATCATTCCATCCTGAACGGGGAGGTGCCCTGCGGCGGTGGTGAGATAGCCCTCCATCAGATGCGACAGGATGTCGGTGCAGGCGAAGGCGGTTTGGCGGGCGGAAAGCGAGAAGGTGGTTTCCGGGTCGAGGAAAGACGCCTTGGGGTTGAGCAGGGGCGGGCAGACGAGCGCGTTCTTTTCGTCGGTCTCTTCGTTGGATAGGACGGCGATGCCGTTCATTTCCGAGCCGGTGGCGGGCAGGGTGAGCACGGCCACGACCGGCAGGGCCGTTTGCGGAGCTTCCCGCTTGGCAAAGAATTCCCAGACGTCGGTGTCGGACGCCGCGCCGAGGGCGATGGCTTTCGATTCGTCGACCACGCTGCCGCCGCCGACGGCCAGAATCAGGTCGACGTTTTCGGCGCGCGCCTTGGCCACGCCATCGCGCGCATGGCAGAGCACCGGGTTGCCCTGCACGCCGCCATGCTCCGCAAAGGCGATGCCGCTTGCGGCGAGTTGCGCAACGACCGCATCGTAGACGCCGTTGCTCTTGATGCTGCCGCCGCCGTAGACGAGCAGGACCTTCGACGCGCCAAGCCGCGTCAGTTCATCGCCCAGCTGGGCGATCACGCCGCGGCCAAACTGGATCTTCGTGGGATTTGCATAGGTGAAATTATTCATGTCGTTGACTCCGATGTTGTGCGCCATGCTTATCAGATTCCGGGCCCGTTCGAAAAGCCGCCTCCCAAACAAATGACGCGGGCGGGATGCGTTCGCCGGGAAGTTTGTTGAACTCGGGCTTTGATCCCGCTGCGGGCGACAGGTATTGTTCCGCAATCCTTTGAAACACCTATTAAAGAGCATAACCGTAGGGGGAGTGGCATGTCGGCGAAGATTATCGATGGAAAGCGGATTGCGGCGGATATCCGCGACGAGTTGAAGGCGGAGGTCGCCGCGCTGAAGCAAAAGGGGATCGTTCCCGGGCTGGGCGTGATTCTGGTGGGGTCCGATCCGGCCTCGCAGTCGTATGTCAGTGCCAAGGAAAAGGCGTGCGAAAACATCGGGATCTATTCCGACGACAACCGCCTGCCGGCCGAAACCACGCAGGAGGAGTTGCTGGCCCTCGTGGAGCGGATGAACAAGGATCCGAAGATCAACGGCATTCTGGTGCAGCTGCCGCTGCCGAAGCATATCGACGAGTCGGCCATCTTGCTGGCGATCGATCCGGACAAGGATGTGGATGGATTCCATCCGATGAACGTCGGCAAGATGATGGTGGGCGAGGAGACGTTCCTGCCCTGCACGCCGCACGGCGTGCTCCAGATGCTCAAGCGCAGCGGGGTCGAAACCGAAGGCGCGCACGTGGTGGTGGTCGGCCGCAGCAATATCGTCGGCAAACCCGTTGCCAACATGCTCTTGCAGAAGAAGGACGGCGCGAACGCGACGGTCACGCTCTGCCATACCCGCACCAAGGACCTCGGCTACCACACCCGGCAGGCCGACATCATCATCGCCGCGTCCGGCTGGCCGAACACGGTGACCGCCGACATGGTGAAAGAGGGCGCGGTGGTGATCGACGTCGGCGTCAACCGCGTCGAAGATGCCTCGCGCGAGCGCGGCTACCGTTTGGTGGGCGACGTCGATTTCGATGCCGTGAAGGAAAAGGCGTCGATGATCACGCCCGTGCCGGGCGGCGTGGGGCCGATGACCATTACGATGTTGCTGTTCAATACGGTGATTTCGGCCAAGCGCGCCAATGGGATTGACTAATTTTATTTAAGGTGGATATTCGTTACTACAAAGATTAACAGGAGATTGGCGATGATATCGAAAAATATGCAGGCGGCCCTGAACGAGCAGGTAAACAAGGAATTCTTTTCGGCATACATGTATCTGGCGATGTCGGCGTATTGCAACACGCTTGGGCTTCCCGGCTTTGCGCACTGGATGCGCATGCAGTACGAAGAGGAAATCATGCACGTCACCAAAATGTACGACTATATCCTCTCCCAGGGCGGCGAGGTTGAACTCAAGGCGATCGAAAAACCGGAGAAGGAATATGGCCGTCCGCTCGCCATTTTCCAAAAGACGCTCGAGCACGAGCAGTACGTGACCGGACTGATCCACAAGCTGATGGATCTGGCGATCGAAGAGCGCGACTATGCCACGCAAGCCTTCCTCCAATGGTATGTGACCGAGCAGGTCGAGGAAGAGTCCAACGTGAACGATATCGTGGCGCCGCTGCGCATGGTGGGCGAGGACAAGGGCGGCTTGATGATGATCGACCAGCAACTGGCCGCGCGTCTTGCCCCAACCCCGTTGCCCGTCAAATAGGAAGACCGATCATGAACAAGAAATATATTGTTGGTCTGGTGGCTTTGGTTGCCTGCGTGGCGACGTCGTTCGCCTCGCGCAAGGACGAGGTTACGCTCGTCTTGGTTCCGCGCGACGAGGTTTCGATGCGGATCGGCAAGGATATTTCCACGTTTTACCCAACGTTGCTCATCAGTTATCAGCTCGGGGCCAACGGGGCCGTGTCGTTGCATGGCTGGACGGGCAGCGAATGGGTGAACGTGTCGCCCGAAAAGTTCCGCGAAGGAACCTTTTTCCGCGCGGGACCGGACTCCGCCCTGATCGTCGAAGCGGCCGGGGCGCCGGTTCCGGAAACCCTCGTTCCGCCGGACGCCTGGTGCGGGGCCGTGTACAAGGTGGCCACCACCGATCCGCGGGCGATGATCCACCTGATCGGGCAGTATTTCGACTTCAAATACAAGGTCTGGAGCACCTTCTCCAAAAACTATGGCCTTTCCATGGATGCGATCAATCCCGGTGGGCTGAATGTGGCGTGGTACCACAAGCCGTTGCGCGAGAACTTGAAGAACCGCAGTTCGGCCGGTTTCGATGACCTGCAGCATTGGGTGGCCATACGCCATCCCGCACCCGTTCTCGAGGAAGAACCCGCGGCCGAGGAACCGCCTGCGACAGAAGAGCCCGTTGCGCAACCGGAAATGGAAACGCCCGAGGATCCCGTCGTGAATCCGTTTGAAGATGCCGCGCCCGAAGCCGTCGTGCTGGGGCCGGGAGAAGCGGAAGCCCAGCCGGCGAAGGTTCAAGGGAAATAGGGGTTCGTATGATGATTCGAAGGTTGGCCGCCGTGCTTATGGTCTCCGTCCTGTTGGCGGGGGCGGGTTGCGTCTCGAAGCAGGTCGAGCCCGAGCATAAACCCCAGCTTGGGGTTTCGCAGAACGCGGATGGAATCATAACCATCAGTCTCAATACCGAAGTGGGGTATATCTACACGATCCTGTATCAGGACCCGCAGGACCAGCGGTGGAAGGTCCTCTCGGATTGCAAAGCCCTTCGTGGCACGGGCAAAACCCTCGAAATCCAGAAGCGGGTCGATCCGCGCAAACCGGTCCCGGCGCTAACGGTCGATTATGTGAAACTCAAATAGGACCCGGCGCGCGCGCCGCGGTTCGTTTTAGCGTTCCACCCTTTTCGCGACGTCGCGGTAGGCGATGTCCACCGCGTAGATTTCGCGGAAGTAGTGGTCGGCCTCGCCGGCAAGGCCGTCCGCTTCGCAAAGCGATCCCAGTTCGTAAAGGATTTCCTTTTTGGTTTCATCCATCGTCGAGAGTTCGGGCAGGGCGGTTTCGAGCTGTTCGCGCGCGATCTGCAACTGGCCCTTGGCTTTGAAGGCCTTCGCCAGATAAAGCAAGGCGCGGATGCGCCGTTGCGGATTGCGCCGCGCATGCTGGAGCTGCTGGATGGCCTCGGTGAATCGGCCGTTCTCGAACAGCAGTTTCCCGTAATCGAACTTGAGCTGAAGGTCGTTCGGATAGCGTTCCGTTTGGGCGGCGGCGTTCTTGAGCCGCATTTCGGCCAGCTCGTTTCGAAGGGTGCTCGTCGTCTCCCGGTCGTCGCCATCCTCGGCCTCGGCGAGTTTGGACATGAGCAGGTGCTCCCGGGCCTCCAATAGCTTGCGGTCGATCTGCGGAACGTTCCCGCCCGCCATGTCCCGGCACGCCTGTAGGGTGTCGATCGCCGCGGCGTACTGCTTCCGGCGCAGTTGATGGTCGGCCAGCGCGCGGCGCAGGTTCAGGTCTTTCGGTTCCGCGTCGACCTTGGCCTGGATCTCTTCGAGCTCGTCGCGTCGGTCGGCTTCTGGCCGGATGACATCCCGATAACTCTCCGCCTTTTGCCACCCCGCCTTGCCCATCGTCAGCCGCGCGGCGGCATCCTTCATCTGCTTCAGGGCCTCGGTGTCGTGGGGGGCGAGTTTGCAGATTTGGCCGCGGCACTTGTATTCCAGGTCGAACTGTTGCGTTGTACGGTAAAGCCGCGCGAGCGGTTCGAGCACGGAGGGGGTCGGGGGTTTGTTGTCGTTCAGCACCTCCAGCGTCAGGATGGCGGCCTCGGGCAGATCGGCCGCTTCGGCGGCCTCGCACTGGACCTTGGCGAACGAGCGGTTGAGCGGATCGATCCGCAAGAGTTGTTCCGCCATTTCCAGCGCCTGGCGCGGATTCTTTTTCACGCGCGCCGAGGCCTTCATCAATCGCGCCGTCGCCTTTGCGATCGCCAGCTTTCCGGGGGGTGTTGCCTTGGTTTTTTTCACGGCGGCCGCGCGCAGCAGCTTGCGGATCTGGAGCAAGCCGGGTTCCAGTTTCAGGGCGGCCTCGAACATATCCATGGCGTAGTCGAGGTTGTCGCGCTCCATGGCGGCGATCCCCTTGTCGTAGTATGTCCGCACGCCCTGCGGCGCGTCTTCGAGTTTCACTTCGGCCATGCATGTCTCCGGGTTGCGAATGGCCTATTGCTACACCGGTCGGGACGAAAAAGGAATCTTTAAAGAACCGGGGTCATGAGGACGGCGAGGTTTTCGGCCAATTTCTGGACGCCGGGGCGCTGGAGCCATCCGTTGAGGTTGATTTCGGTGCTGAGCGCCATGTCTTCGATCACCATGCGCTTGAGTTTTCCGATGGCGTCGGCGTCTTCGAAGAGCACGGTGGTTTCGTAGTTGAGTTCGAGGCTGCGCACATCGAGGTTGGCGGTGCCGACGAGCGCGATGGCATTGTCGACCACCATGGCCTTGGCGTGGATAAAGGGCGGTTGGCGCTCGAAAATGCGCACCCCGGCATTGAGAAGCTCTTCGTAGAGCGCCTTCGAGGCGAGCCCTGCATAGTGGTGGTTGTTTTTCGCGGGGACGACGATGCAGACGTCGATGCCGCGGCGGGCGGCGGAGCGCAGCGCCTTGAGGATGTCGATGGTCGGAACGAAGTAGGGGGTAACGATCAGGATTTGTTGCTGCGCCATGACGATGGCATTGAAAAACGCTTCACCCACCAGTTCGGGCGGGGCGGAGGGGCCGCTGTCGATAATCCGGGCCTTGGCGGCTCCGCAGACTTGCGCGTTCGGGAAGTGCGCGGGTTGCAACAGGGTTTCGATGGGCTCCTCGGTCATGAAAAACCAATCGCGCAGGAAGGAGTATTGCAGCTCGTGGACGAGGGGGCCTTCGGCCATGAAGTGGTAGTCGCGGATGGCTTGTTGACCCTTCGAGGTCGTATTCTCGTCGGCCAGGTTCACGCCGCCGAAAAAGGCGACCCGCCCATCGACCACCAGGTTTTTGCGGTGGTTGCGCAGATTGATTTGGAACTGGCGCTTGAGGGGGTTGGCCTGGGTCCAACCGCAGATTTCGAAGTTGGGAACCTTGCGGTATTTGCGGAAGAGGCCGCCGAGGTAGGCGTGGGTGGAGCCGAAGGTATCGAACATCAGGCGCACCTGGACGCCTTGTTCGGCCTTGGCCGCGAGGGCCTCGAGGACCCGGCGTCCGGTTTCGTCGCGCTGGATGATGAAGCTTTGCAGGTGGATGTGGTGCTCGGCGGTGCGGATGGCCTGGAGCATGAGCGGGTAGGCTTCGTCGCCGCTGACCAGCGGGGTGATGCGGTTTCCTTCGAGTAAGGGATGTTCGAGGTTGAGGGCGTCGATCGAATGGTTCAGCTTGCGGCTTTGCTCGTTCCCGTATCCGTCGGGGCCGGCGCGGAAGCCGAGATGCCCGATCCCCATTTCCTGGTGCCGTTTGTTGCGCTGCAGCAACATCATCTGGTTGGCGGCTTTGTTGGCCAGCCCCTTGACCGGGACGCGGTCGATGCCGAAGGCGAGGTAGAGCAGCGGGCCGAAAAGCGGGAACGACCAGGCCACGAAGATCCACAGGATGGTGGCGCTGGCGTTGCGCCGACGTTTCAGGGCATGCACCAAGACCCCGGCAAAGGCCGCAATATGCAGCCCCGTGCTGATCACTACCCAATAGGTGACGTCGTGAGCTCCTGGTTCCATGGCAAGCATGCTAGGCAGTTGGCGTGTGAAATGAAATCTTAATTCTTCAATATGCGTCCGCATCGCGCTAGATTCAGCGTATGAAATTCATGCTGTACAACATTTGCTACGCCACGCACGGCAACCAGAAGAAGCTCCCGTTGCTCGGCCTGCTGGGCCGGACGCACGGACACTTGGACGAACTGATTGGGTTTATCGGCGACATCGATCCCGATGTGATCGGGCTGATCGAGGTCGATGGCGGCTCCTACC
>NZ_JBFJYW010000168.1:0-8497 GCF_041622395.1 Pontiella sp.
CCTGCGCAACCGCCTTTACGACACCATTTTCGAGGTCTTTGTTTTCACGCTGGCCGTGCTGGGGGTCCAATATGCCTTCTCGTTTCATAGCACGGAAGGCGACATTTTCCACATCAACGATCCCACCATGGTGATCCTTGCGCGCATCGCGGCCATGGTTTCGGCCCTGATTTTTCTCGAGCTCGCCCTGCGCGGGCACCTCGCGCCCGGCGGCGGGTTTGCCGCCGGCGTGGCCGGGGGATCGGCCATTGGTTTGGTTGCGCTGACCGGCAACGTCCACGCGCTTTACGACTTTTATCAGCGCCGCCACATTGCCACCGTCGAAAAAGCCATCGTTCTGCTGATCCTCCTGGTTGCGGTCGCCTTTCTATGCGTTCCCGACGCGCAGCTCGCCGGCCAACCGATCAGCGTGGCGGCGATTGTTCTGCTCAACATCCTGATCGCCTCCAAAGTGGCAATCGGCTCCTGGACCATCGTACTTCTCTTCATCCGGCACCGCGGGCTGCTTTAGCCCCACTGCGGCCCGCCGCCGCGCCGTTTCGCATTCATCCATGAATTGGCGTGTCAACCGGGGGGCTCCGTGCTAGAAACCCCACTTTATTCGAAGGGTTGTTACATGGGGAAAAAACTAAAATTCGGCGTGGCCTGCGGCGGCACGGGCGGCCACATCTTTCCGGGACTGGCGACGGCCAACGAGCTGGCGCTTCGGGGTCATGAGGTTACGCTTTGGCTGGCCGGAAAAGACATCGAGCACGACGCCGTGAAGGCCTGGCCGGGCAAGGTGGTCACCATTCCGGCGGAGGGCTTCCAGTTCGGCCTGTCGCTGAAGAGCCTGCAAACGATCGTCAAGTTGCGCAAGGCCTATCGCCTCGCCCTTGGCGCCATGCGCCAGGAGAAGCCGGACGCCGTTTTGGCCATGGGCAGCTACGCCTCCTATGGCCCCGTCAAAGCGGCCACCAAACTCGGCATCCCCTATGTCCTGCACGAAGCCAACCTGATTCCCGGGCGCGCCGTTTCTTTGCTGGCCCGCAAGGCCGACACCATTGCGGTGAGCTTCGAAAAAACCGGCTACTATCTCAAGCACCACAACCTCGTCACCACGGGCATGCCGCTGCGCAAGGAGCTGGAACTCGCCAGTGCCAAACCGCGCGCGGAACGAGCCGCCGATGCGCCGATGCGCATCCTGGTGGTCGGCGGCAGCCGCGGAGCGCAGGCGCTCAACGAAACCGTCCCCAAAGCCATCGCCGCCGCCGCGGAAAAAGGGATGAAGGTCGAAGTCGACCATATCGCCGGGTTGCAGAACTCCGCGTCGGTCGAGTCCGCCTATGCCCCGCTGGGCTCAAAAGCCCGGGTCCATCAGTTCGTGCAGCACATGGAAAACCTCTATCTCAGCACCGATCTCGCGATTTGCCGCTCGGGCGCCGCCACCTGCGCCGAACTGGCGGCGTTCGGGGTGCCGGCCTTGCTGGTGCCCTACCCGCACGCCATCCGCAACCACCAGATGAGCAACGCCCGCATTCTGCAGGATGCCGGCGCCGCCGACGTCGTCTCGCAGGAAGACCTTTCCGCCAGCTGGCTGCGCGACTACCTGCTCAGCGTTTCCGAAAAACCCGCGCGGCTCGGGCGCATGGCCACCGCCATGAAAAAACGCGGCCAGTCCGATGCCGCCGCACGGCTCGCCAACCTGCTGGAAAAGATTGCCGGGGCATAGGGAAATGGATCCGGTAGCCCTTGCCGAACAACTGATTCAGCGCGGCGGCCACGTCCATCTCATGGGCATCGGCGGCATCGGCATGGCCGGAGTCGCCTGGTTGCTCAAGCAGCGCGGCTTCACCGTCTCCGGCTGCGACCTGCAGCAAAACCGGCAGACCGGCTGGCTCTCGAAAAACGATATCGATATTTTCGCGGGGCACGACGGCGCCCACGTCTCCGGCCAGGTCGACTGGCTCGTCCGCTCCACCGCCGTACCCGATTCCCACCCCGAAGTTCGCCGCGCACGCGAGCGCGGCATCCCCGTTTCGCGCCGCGGCGAGGTGCTTCCCGCCTTGATGCGCGACCGCACCTGCATCGCCGTAAGCGGAACGCATGGTAAAACCACCACCACCGCCATGATCGCCCAGGTGCTCGATTGCGGATTCTGCGTCGGCGGCGAAATCGCGGGCCTCGAAGGCGTCGTCGCCCGCGACGCCGAAATCATGGTGGTCGAGGCCGACGAATCGGACGGCACCGTCGCCGGCTATTCCCCCGACTATGCCGTGATCACCAATATCGAATACGACCACATGGAACACCACGCTTCCGAGGCCGCATTCATCGGTTGCTTCGAGCAACTCATCCGGCAAACGAAGAAAGCGGTCTACTACTGCGCCGAAGACCCGATCGCGTCCCGCGTCTGCACGGGCATAGCAAAATGCGTTCCCTACACCTTTCCTTCGCGGCCCTTCAAGTTGCCGTTGCCCGGCAGGCACAACCAGCTCAACGCCGCTGCGGTTAAAGTGGTTGCGTCTGTCTGGAAGCCGGAGGCGGAAATCGAGCGGGCCCTGGCCGGGGTTCGGCCCATTGCGCGGCGCTTCGAGCCCGTCTTCGAGGGCGCGGGCATCCGCATCGTTTCCGACTACGCCCACCATCCGACCGAGATCGCCGCGCTCATCCAAACCGCGCAGGAGCTGAAGCCGCAACGGTTGCTGGGCATTTTCCAGCCGCACCGCTACACGCGCACGCGGGCGCTCGGCAACGACTTTCCGCCCAGCTTCGAAGGCCTGGAGCAGCTCTGGCTCGTGCCCGTCTATGCCGCTTCGGAGCAACCGCTCGCGGGCGGTACCTCCGCCGACCTGGCCGCGCGCTTCCCCCGCCATTGGGACGGGCGTTTGCACGCCGCTCCCGACATCGCGTCGGCGTGGGAGGCCATCCGCAAGCAATTATGCCCCGGCGACTTGCTCTTGATTATTGGCGCGGGCGACATCGAACAACTCGCCAACTCCGCCAGAACATGGCGGCCCGAGGACCGGAACGCGCCCTCCCCCGCCCCCGTTTCCGCCGAAAATTCCGCCGCCGAACCGCGTATTTTACCGGAGTGAAAAAAAACGCAGAATTGGCCTTGCCAAGGCCGAGGGGTTTATCTATCTTCTGCACCTCTTTTAAACAAAAGGCTGAGTAGCTCAGTTGGTCAGAGCGGTGGAATCATAATCCATAGGTCGTGAGTTCAAGTCTCACCTTAGCCACCAATTCAACCCCCCTCTTCTTTTAGAGGGGGGTTTTTTGTTGCCCCCGCGCCCCGAAGCGAAAGATCCGCCTCCACCGCAAGATATGCCGCTTGAACCGCAACGATTGCGACCGTATGGTTCGCCCATGACTGAAGAAACAAACAAGCGGCCGGACTGGGACGAATATTTCATGGACATCGCCCACGTGGTATCCAAGCGTGGAAACTGCTCCCGCCGCAAGGTGGCCGCCCTGATCGTGCGCGACAAGCGGATCATCTCCACGGGCTACAACGGCACCCCGCGCGGAATCGCCAACTGCTACGAAGGCGGTTGCCCGCGCTGCGCATCGAATGCGCCGTCGGGCGAGGGGCTCGGCGAATGCATCTGCGCGCATGCGGAGGAAAACGCGATCGTCCAGGCCGCCTACCACGGCATCAGCGTGCGCAACGGCCTGCTCTACTGTACGCTCAGCCCCTGCCTGATGTGCACGAAGATGATCATCAATGCGGGCATCAAGGAAGTGGTCTACGAAACCGAATACCACTTCACCGAACAGGCGCGCGACCTGTTCGCCACGGCCGGGATTCTCTGCCGGCAGTTCAAGCGAAAATAGGACCATCGGCAGTGAAATCAACGGCGACCATCATTGTCTGCGGCCTGGCGTTGGCGTCAACGGCGTCAACCCACCCAACCAGCTTCATCCCCGGCGAAACCGCGGAATACAAGGTTTCGTGGATGGGCATTCCGCTGGCATGGTCGACGACCTCCATCGACGCCACGAACGGGCTGATCCGCATCCGGCAGGTCTCGCAAACCTACAAGGCCTATACGCATATCTACCAGGTGGACGACGCCACCGAAGTGATGGTCGACCCCGCCACCTCCTTGCCGGTCTCGCTCGATTTCAAGTTGAACGAAGGCAGCATCCGCAAGAGCCACTTCACGCGCTTCGACCACGCCAACAAGCAGGCCGTCTTCATCGACCGCATCTCCAACACGACCAATACGGTGGCCATCCACGAAAACACCCGCGATATCCTGACGTTCCTCTACTCGGTCCGGAACCAACCCCTCCAATCACTGGCGAACGAAATCCACGAACTCTATGTCGAGGGCAAGATCTATGAACTCGGCCTCGAGCTCCACCGCACCAAGGGCCTCCATCTCCCCGAGTACGGCAAGGTCGAATGCACCGAGATCGAGCCGCTCGCCGAATTCGACGGCCTGTTCCTGCGGCAGGGGAAAATCTTCTTTTGGGTTTCAAAGCAAAACCGCCGTATGGTTACATGCATAGAAGCCAAGGTGCCCGTCGGCAAGATCAACGTGAAACTGCAATCGGTATCGGGACCGGGCGACGATTTTTGGGTGAGGAGCGAATAGACGACATGAAGATAACCGTACAACGTGCGCAGGAATTGCTGTGCCACGCGAAGAACAAACAGATCCTGGTGGTGGGCGATCTAATGATGGATCGCTTTGTTTATGGCAGCGTATCGCGCATCTCGCCCGAAGCCCCGGTTCCGGTGGTCCATGTTTCGCACGAGAAAGCGATGCCTGGCGGCGCCTGCAACGTGGCCTCCAACCTGCTCGCGCTCGGCGGCAAGGCCGCCATGGCGGGTATCGTCGGCCAAGACGTCGTCGGGGCCGAACTCAAGGGCCAGCTCCGCGAAAGCGGCGTTGCTCTCAACGCCGTCATCGACACCGAGAACCATCCGACCTGCGTGAAAACCCGCATCGTCGCCGAACGCCAACAGGTCGTGCGCGTCGATCGCGAGGAATACCTTCGCGTCTCCGCGAGCGAAATGGCCCGCTTCTGCCAACTGATCGAAACGGAAATCGCCGGGGCCGACGGCGTCATCATCGAAGACTACGGCAAAGGCTCCGTCCAGCAAGCCGTGGTCGACACCGTGCTTGCCGCCGCCGCAACGCGAGGGATTCCCGTCGGCTACGACCCGAAGGACGACCACATCCTCAAGATGGAAGGCGTCTCGGTCGTCACCCCCAACCGCAAGGAAGCGTTCGGCTCCGCCGGCGTGGCCGAAGGCAAGCCTTGCAACAATCCGCTCGAAGACGAAGCCCTGCTCGAAGTCGGCCGCATCCTCGACGCAAAATGGAAAGCGCGCAACACCCTCATCACCCTCGGGCCACACGGCATGCTGCTGTTCAACGAAGGCGCCAACCCGCAGCACATCCCCACCCGCGCTCGCGAGGTGTTCGATGTCAGCGGCGCGGGCGATACCGTGATTGCCACCTACGTCCTCGCCCTCGCCTGCGGCGCCACCTATCTCGAAGCCGCCGAACTCGCCAACTTCGCCGCCGGCGTCGTTGTGGGCAAACTCGGCACCGCCACCTGCACCCAGCAGGAACTGATCGACTATATGACCGCCCACAAGGAGGAAATCCGATGAGCAAAATCGTAGGCGTTATTCCATCGCGCTGGGGATCGACCCGGTTTCCGGGCAAGAGCTTGGCCATGATCTCGGGCAAACCGATGGTGCAGTGGGTGGTCGAACGCGTGCTGCAGGCCAAAAAGCTCGACGCCGTGATCGTGGCGACGGACGACGAACGCATCGCCGAATGCGTGAACGGCCTCGGCCTGGAAAACGTGAAAGTGGCCATGACCCGCCCCGACCATCCGTCGGGCACCGACCGCATTGCCGAAGCCGTACAGGACTTGGCGGTCGATGCGATCATCAACGTGCAGGGCGACGAACCGTTGATCGATCCGGCACTGATCGACGAGTTGGCGGACGTGATCGCCTCCGGCGAGTGGGACATGGCCACCGCCGCCACGCCCATTACCGACGAGGACCAGATCGGCGACCCCTCCGTGGTCAAGGCGGTCTTCAATCGCCACGGGCAGGCACTCTACTTTTCACGCGCCTCCATTCCGCACATCCGCGAGCCGCGCGGGGAACCCGAACCGGGCATCTATTGGCGGCATATCGGCATCTACGCCTACCGCCGCGACTACCTGCTCCGACTGGTCGCCGAACCGCCCTGCGAACTGGAAAACCTGGAAAAACTCGAACAACTCCGCGCGCTCGACATGGGGTGCCGCATGAAGGTGATCCAAACGCAGGATTTCGGCATCGGCGTCGATACGCCGGAAGACGTCGCCAAGGCCGAGGCGCTGCTGGCGAACCGGTGAATACTCAACCCCAACGCCTTGCGGGATAGCCCATACGATCATGTCGACCTACACACAGATTCTATACCACATCGTCTTTTCCACGAAAAACAGGGAACCGGTTTTGGAGAAGCAAAAGCTCGGAGAGCTGTACCGCTACATCGGCGACATAGTTCAAAAACGCGACGGCCATCTCTACGGCATTGGCGGCGCGGCGGACCACGTTCATCTGCTCTGCTCCCTGCACCCCGCCGTCGCCCTGGCGGATCTAGTGAAGGAAATCAAAACCGCGACGTCGAGCTGGATCAAATCGGAAAACATCTTCCCGGACTTTGGTTATTGGCAAAGCGGCTACGGCGCGTTCACCTGCTCGCCGGACGCCAAGGAGCACGTCGTGCAATATATCATGAACCAAGAGCGGCATCATGAAACGGAATCCTCGCCCGATGAACTGAGACGCCTGCTGGCCGAATCGGGCATCGAATACGACGTGGAATATTTCGAATGATCTTGGGAGAGCCCTCCGGGGTCTGTTATTTTCCCGCCGGATTCCACGGCTTTCAACCCGTGGTACGGAATGCAAAGAAAACAAACCCCAACGGGGTTGCCCAACAGGAATGACGACATGGCAAAAACAATTAATGTTAAAGGTGTTAAATTTGGCGGCAAAAATCCGCTGGCGATGATTGCGGGCCCCTGCGTGATCGAGAGCCGCGAAGGCTGCATGGCGATCGCCGAAAAACTGGTTCAACTCTCGAAGAAGCAAAACATCCCGTTAGTGTTCAAGGCGTCGTACGACAAGGCCAACCGCACCTCGATCAATTCCTATCGCGGCCCCGGCATCGAGGCGGGCCTGGAAATCCTTGCGGAAATCAAAGAGAAATACAACGTGCCCGTGCTGACCGACGTGCACTCCGTCGAGGAGATCAAGATTGCCTCGAAGATGGTGGACATCATCCAGCTGCCCGCCTTCCTGATCCGCCAGACCGACATCGTGGTCGCGGCTGGCGAAAGCGGAGCGGTCGTCAACGTGAAGAAGGCCCAGTTCGCCGCCCCGTGGGACATGAAGAACGTCGTCAAAAAAATCGAGGCCACCGGCAACACGAAAATCATGCTGACCGAACGCGGCGCCTCCTTCGGCTACAACACGCTGGTGGCCGACATGCGCAGCCTGATCATCATGGCCGAAATGGGCTACCCGGTCATCTTCGACGCCACCCATTCCGTGCAGTCGCCCGGCGGACAAGGCGACACCTCCGGCGGCGACGGGCGCTTCGCCCCCTACCTCGCGAAAGCCGCGGCGGCGGTCGGCGTGGACGGCATGTTCATCGAAACGCATCCGAATCCCACCGAGGCCCTCTCCGACGGACCCAACATGATTCCGCTGGCCGACCTTTCCAAGCTCTGGAAAAAGCTCGATGCCATCGACAAAATCAAATAGCCGCCCCGCCGCCCATGCCTTCGCCGAGCACGAACTCGGCGAGAAGGCTGGCGAAAGACACCGGATCGGAATCCGGCGCTACGTGGCCCCGGTTTCCATACCGGGGTTCGTCACCCGAGGGGTCAGTCACCCGAGGGGTCAGTCACCCGAGGGGTCATCACCCGAGGGGTCATCACCCGAGGGGTCATCACCCGAGGGGTCATCACCCGAGGGGTCAGTCCCGGAATCTAGTAATCGCCCTCAATCGCTCCCGCTTTTCAAGCAGGGCTTCGTCCGTGGTTTCATCGATTCTTTTGGGATAGCGCGACAGAGGCGGGAAGGTCTCGCAGACTCGACCATTCACGCCCTACAATCCTTTACCAAGAGCCATTGGGGGTAAGGGCGGGTTCTATACGTTCAACCACCAAGTTCGTAAGGTGAAGAGCTTCCTCCTTTGCGACTTTTACGTTCTGTTGAGACATTCCGTGCGCATTTGCTTTTCGAGGTTAAAGCCACCTCGTAGCGGCGGCTCTACGGCGATACCATTCGCTCCCTGTGTTGCGCGAAGTTCCCTTCCCGCGGACGCCACGGGATGTTCCTGAATGGAAAGGCCGCCGGCGAAGACGCAGGCGTGCTGCGGTAGTAGCGCCGCGAGCGGTAGTCGTAGGCGAAGGCGTGGGTGTCGGCTTCCGAATCGAGGGCAACGGCCACGAGGCGGTTGTCTTCGTCGTAGGCGTAGGACGA